>JBKJJR010000346.1:0-3414 GCA_046597835.1 Pyrinomonadaceae bacterium | reverse complement strand
TTCGCACACATCCCCACCGATTCTCGCATGCAATATTCGGTTGAAGCCGACTCATCTTAAAGGAGATCTTGCAAATATGCCTAGTAGTATCAAATCGGCCCGCAATGTAACGCGCCTTGCATTGCTGGCCCTCTTCGCGTCGGTTGCGCTGTCGATAAGCGCCGTCGGTGTCGGAGCTAATTCCGCTTCGTTCATCGAGTCTCTGCAGGGATATCTGAGCCCCACTTCGTTAAATCACGACGAACTCGATCAGATGCCGACGTTTCGAGTGAACGCCGTCGAACCTCCGGTTAATTGCACGAACGGTGCATCGGCCGATGGCCTCGGAAATGCTCCGAATGCCGTCTGTCCGTTAACAGTGCTCCCGAACAACTTAGGAACGTCCACCAACGCGCGAGCTCCTTCTACACGTTATGCCGCATCCCGAGCGGTTTACCTGATCACAGCCGCGGAACTAGCCGCTGCCGGTTACGCGAGCGGTCAAACTCCGACAACTCTGGGCTGGAATTATCAAAGCGCTCCTCTATCCGGCTCCGCTCCTCTCAAGATATATTTCCAGAACACGGCCGACGTCACAAACACGAAAGGAACGAGCTTCTCGGGCGCGATCGGCACGATGACCAAAGTTCATGACGCGACAACCACTCTGCCGGGTGCCGTGGGGCCGTTCGATGTTGCTCTGGCAGGCGGATCACCATTCACGTACTCGGGAGGAGGACTCTACATTGCTTTCGAATGGGGTCCCTACGTGGGAACACTGTCCTCCGGGGGAGTGATCTGGTGCAATAATACGCTCGCCGGTGGGCTAGCCGGGGCTAATTCGGGCACGGATACCTTGATCGTTGCCGACTTCCGCCCCGAAACCCGCTTGAGCGCGGCTACTGCCCCGCAGAACGACGTTGCCGTTACGGCCATTTATTCGTATGGTGAGCTCCCGAAAGGCAAGGTCGGCGCGCAGGTGATCAAAGCTGTTATCACAAATAACGGAGCGTTAGGCTTAACGAACGTCCCTGTCACACTCAATATTACGGGCTCCGACACATTTACTGATACACAGTTCGTCACATTGGCGGGAACGTGCGGCGCTACCGCAACAGTCACTTTCGCACCCTTCACGCCAGGACTCGGCGGGAACGATACGATTCAGGTATCAGTACCCGCGGATGAGGTAAACACTAATAACAGCCGCACTCAGCCGCTGAATATTACGGCCGGACGATATTCTTACAAAATTCCGGGTTCGATCGCCAGCGGCGGTGTCGGTCTAAGCGGTGCGTCGGGCGCTTTCGTGGGAAAATTTAACACGACGACCGCGGCAAAGATAACGGACGTAAAACTGGAATTTGCTCTCACAAATGCAACCACTTACAGAGTTGCGATCTATGGCGATAACGCTGGCGCCCCGTCAACAACGGCTATTTATGCAGACGCCGCTGACCGGACCGTTATTGCGGCCGGCCCTATCACGATCGATCTTCCCGCTCCGGTCAGCGTGGGCCCGGGCAATTTCTATGTTGGGATCCAGCAGACCAATACGACGAACGCCGGTTTGAGCTTCGACATCGAGGCACCCATTCGTCCAGGGTCTTTCTTTTTATCGGCGGCGCTGCCGGTCGCGAGCTGGGCAGACCTATCGCCGGGCAACGTCTATAAGTTGAACATCGGCGTCCAACTGCAGAGCAAGGCAAGGCCGGACTTTGATTTTGACGGCAAGGCCGACGTTTCGGTCTTTCGCCCCTCGGACGGCAACTGGTACGAGAACAATTCGACCACAGGCTTTACGGCTTTGCATTGGGGCGCTAACGGCGACGTTCCGATCCCCGGAGATTATGACGGCGACGGCAAGACAGATGTTGCTGTTTGGCGGCCATCCGACACGCCGGGCGTCGCGGATTTTTATGTTCTGAACAGCAGCGATTCGACCATCACAGGCGTTTCGCTTGGTGTGACGACGGACATTCCCGTCTTCGGCGATTTCGACGGCGATGGCAAGTCGGACTTTGCGGTCTTCCGCCCGTCGAACGGCTATTGGTGGGTGTATAACTCGTCGACTCAGCTGACGACATCGGTCCAGTTCGGTGCCACGGGCGATCTCCCGTTCACAATGGACAACGATGGCGACGGCAAGGCCAACTTCGCCGTATTCCGGCCGACCAGCAGCACCTGGTACATAGCCAAGCCGACGGGGGATCCCTCGTCAAACTTTACCGCCGTACCATTCGGAGCGACCGGTGACATCATCGTACCGGCGGATTATGACGGTGACACCCGTGATGACGTAGCGGTGTTCCGTCCGTCTGACGGCTCTTGGTACATACTTCGCAGCTCTGACGGCGGCTTGACCGCTATTCAGTTCGGCACGAGCGGTGACATTCCGGTGGCGGGTGATTACGACGGCGACGGCCGGGCGGATGTCGCGGTTTACCGCGGCGGCGTATGGTATATCAACCGTTCCACCACGGGCTTTGCTGCCTTTAACTTTGGCGTTGCCTCGGACATCCCGATCCCGGCAAGGTACCACCCGTAGGGCACTGACGCGACGCCGAGCTTATTGCTCGTCTGCCGCTGAAGTGTGGAAAAGGGGCCGCCCGGTTTGATCTGGGCGGCCCCTATTTTTGTTTATATGCCGAGCTCGCGGGATCATCGATCACGCATTTGTGCATGTTTTCTTGGTAAAGGACGGCCCGATAACTTATCATAATTGGCATATTGCGGAGCCCGTGATAAATCCACTTTTATAAGGAACTAACATTGGAACCAACGGATATAAAAGACCCCGAATACTTTCATAAGGTCATCGACTGCCAATACGCGTGCCCGGCTCACACGCCGGTCCCGGAATATATCCGCCTGATCGCCGAGGGACGATATACCGAGGCGTACATGATCAACTGGGACTCCAATGTTTTCCCCGGCGTCTTAGGAAGAACGTGTGACCGCCCGTGCGAACCAGCCTGTCGCCGTGGAAGGCTCGAGCAGGAACCGGTCGCGATCTGCCGCCTGAAGCGCGTCGCAGCCGACAATCGTGACGACGTGATCCCCTACATGCCGCAGGGGCCGTTCAAACCCAACGGGAAGAAGGTGGCTCTAATAGGCGGCGGCCCCGCTTCGCTCACCGTTGCGAGAGATCTTGCTCCGCTCGGGTACGAGGTCCATCTGTTCGACGAGCAAAAGCTCGGCGGCGGATTCATGCGTTCTCAGATACCTGCGTTTCGATTGCCGGAACAGGTTTTGAACGAAGAGGTCGATTACATCCTTAGGCTTGGAATTCACACCCATTTTCAGCACTACGTCGACTCGCTAAAAGGCGTGCTCGAAAAAGATTACGACGCGGTGTTTGTCGGCACGGGCGCACCGCGCGGACGTGACCTTCCCGATCTGCCTGGACGACAGGAAGGCTCGGCTAACATTCAC
>JBKJJR010000319.1:0-4694 GCA_046597835.1 Pyrinomonadaceae bacterium | reverse complement strand
GCCAAACTCGCCCGCACAACCGACGAAGGCATCACCGTTGTGTCGCCCGCAACTTTGCCGTTCTACGGAAATCCGGTAACGCGAAAACTGAACAAGTGGATGCTCTCGGCTCAGATCGGCCGACTTGCCAAAAGCCGGAAAATGAGGTCGCCCGTCCTCTGGATCGCGATCCCGACGGCGGCGGAACTCATCGGCAAGATGGGTGAGTCGCTCGTTGTTTACCAGGTCTCGGATAAGTACGATTCCAATTCCGAGGATCATATGGTCAATCCCGAAACGATACGACGCTTACATGAATACGCGATCGAACGTGCCGATATTGTTCTCTATTCCGGGCGCAAACTGCTTGCGGAGGCGACGATCGGCCTTGAGAAATCGTATTTGCTTGAACAGGCGGTCGATTTCGATCATTGGGCTTCCACGAAAACGCTCACACCGGCTGACGAAATTGCTGCCATTCCCCGGCCGCGTCTCGGCTATTTCGGAGCCGTCGAGCCCTGGCTGATGGATCAGCATTTGATAAAGCGAGCGTCTGCCGAGCGCCCCGAATGGCATTGGGTATTTATCGGTAACCTGGCACGCGGCACCGATCTTGCCGACCCGCCAAATGTCCATTTTCTGCCGGCCGTGCCTTACGATGACCTGCCGCGTTTTGCCGCCGGGTTCGACGTTTGCGTTTTGCCGTGGAAGACGGAACACGCCTTTACAAGCTACGGCTCGGCGATAAAGGTGCGCGAATACTTAGCGACCGGCATACCCGTTGTCATATCGCCGCTACCCGAATATGAGTCGATGAGCGATGTGCTTCGCATAGCCCGCAGCGGTGACGAATTTATCCAATTGGTCGAAGACGCGTTAGCTGAATCGGACCCCGAGAAAGTTCGGTTGCGTCAGGCTGCGGTGCAATCGGGCACCTGGGACGCCCGGGCGGAATGGGTCAGCGATCTGATCGAGTCTAAAATTGTCAAATATCCATAGCTTCGCCGGTTCGCAGCGAATCGAGTATGCGAAACGTGGCTCGCGTCGTTGCTGCAAGGTCTGCCAGAGCGATCGGCGGTTCGCCTCCATTTAGCACCGTTTCGCAAACGACTCGAACTTCCTCTTTCTGTCCTTTGTCCTGAACCGCTAATTTCTTTACCGTTTCTTTGCCGCCGGAAAACATCGTGGAGGAGCGAAAATCATCGAGGACAAATGTTTTACCGCCGCCGAATATCTCGACCCGCTCTTTCGGGATTGATCTGTCGCCCTCGGCTAGGTAGGCGATGGTCCCGTTCGATCCGTCAGCAAATTTGAGCGTAATGATGATAGAATCGTCTTCGGTCATGCCGTGATCGCGGCTCGTGACAGCTTCCGCAAAGACGCGTGTGGTGACGGAGTTTGTCAGAAATTGCATTAGATCAATAAAATGGCAAACTTCGCCGACGATGCGTCCGCCGCCTTGTATCGGGTCGTGTATCCAACTGTCTTTCGGGATTCGCCCGGCATTTACGCGGTAAATTATAGAAAGCGGATACGACCGCCCGCTGCCGAAAAACTCCTTTGCTTGTTTTGCTGACGGAGAAAAGCGGCGATTGAAACCAGCCATCAGCCGGCCGCTCGAATTTGCGGCGGCGGCTAAAACACCGTCGAGCTCGGCGTCGTTCATTGCCAATGGTTTTTCCACAAAGACGTGCTTGTTCTGTTCGAGAGCAGCCTGCGCGTACGCGGCGTGTGAGTCATGACGCGTGGCGATCACGATTAAATTCGCTGTGTCGTCCGTTATGACGTCGTGTGAATCCGAAACGCACGATGCAAAGCCGTATTGATTTGCAACGTCCCTTGCCGTTAAACCGGCTGCGGTTGCTATCGTGCAAAATTCCGCACCGTTGGATTTAAAATTCGGCAGCAGGAACTTTTGAGCGTAGCTTCCGGCTCCGATCATTCCGATGCGGATGTTTGCGTGCTTGTCGGAAGGTTTGGTTTTAAAGTTTAACCTCGATGGAATTTCCTTTGCGGTATCGTATTGCAGGACTATGCCCAGATACGGCTCTTTTACCTCGCCGGAAATGAGTTTGTAGGCGTCAAGCCCATTTTCGACGGGGAAGCGGTGCGAGATGAGTTTCTCAAATGAAATACTCTTGCTTGCGATGAGGTCGTAAAAGGCTTCGAGATTCCGTCCCTCGGTCCAGCGGACGTAGGCGAAAGGATAATCGTGGCCGCGTTCTTCGTATTCCGAGTCGTATCGGCCGGGGCCGTAGGACATTGATATCTGCAGATCGAGTTCCTTGAGATAATAAACGTTTCTCGGGACGTTCATTCCGACGAGGCCAACTACAACGACGCGCCCTTTTGAGCGGGAAATGTCGCCGGCAAGTTCGATGGGGTCATTGGAAGGCGTTGCCGCGGTAATTAGGACTGCGTCGGCGCCGCGTCCGCGTGAGAACTGTTTTACCGCGCTGCGGGCGTCTGCGGGAGTCGAGCACATTTCGGCACCCAATTCTTTTGCAAGGTTTAATTTTGCTTCGTCGATATCGACACCGAAAACGCGGCAGCCATTGGCCTTGAGCAATTGAACGGTGATCTGGCCCAGCAGGCCGAGGCCGATGACGACGAACGCTTCGCCCAATGTCGGCTGCGAAAGGCGGACGCCTTGCAGGGCGATGGCTCCGAGCGTTCCAAATGCTCCTTCGTCAAAGTTGACCTCGTCCGGCAGGCGGACGCACAGATTTTGCGGAACCGAGATCATTTCGGCATGCGAAGCGTAGCCCGCGCCGGCGCAGCCGACTCGATCGCCCACCTTGAAGCCGGAAACCCCGTCGCCGACGGCTGCAACTATGCCGGCGGCGCTATAGCCAAGAGCGGTCGTGCCGTCGAGTTTTGCTTTGACGGCCGTGTAGGTGTTCATCAGGCCTTCGGTGCGGGCCTTTTCGATGACCTGTTTGACGAGATCGGGCCGTTGGCGAGCCTTTCCGAGCAGGCTTTTCTTGCCCATATCGACGGTGTTCTTTTCCGTTCCGGCGCTGATCAGCGATGCCGCCGTCCTCACCAGCAAACGCCCACGCTGCACACCCGGCGACGGCACGTCATAAACCGAGACAACGCCCGATCGCATATTTTGGAGAATTTGTTTCATAAAAATATAGCGAAAATCGAAATATCAATACTACTTTTGTTTACAACAACCGACAAGCGATGACTCAGGTGTCCCACTGTCCCACTGTCCCACGTGTCCCAACTGTCCCGCTGTCCCAAGTGTCCTACGCGTCCCGCTGTCCCAAATGTCCCAAAATGTTGTTGCACATACTAAATGCTGTAAACACTGCACTTGAACTGTGATGTCCACTGTGCCAACACTTTTTTTGTACCGCTTGTACCACTCTTGTACCACACCCTGGTGGTACAAGATAAATGCTGCAATGATTAGGTTTATCGCCGCATTTTGGCCTTGTATCACGGTTTTTGAAAAAAAGTTTGTGTCACAAATTGTCACAGATGTCTGTCCCATTGCCCCAACGTCTTTTCTTCCAATTTTCCATTGTCAGCTATCCGTTGTCCCTTACCGTTTAGGTTGTCAAAAAGCGGGATCTTTTGTCAGGTCCGGAGTCGGTTCTTACCTGTAAAACACAAAACACCTATCGTAAGACAATATAGCGCGACGTGCTATAAATTGTCAAAGATTTTACTGATGCAACAATAATCGGCTGACATTTCGCAAAAAAATCACGTTTTAGCCAATAGTTAGTTTAGTTTGGCGGAATTAGGATTTGTCCAATTTCAGGATATTTATCAAGTTTTGATTGATCTCTTGAGCTTTGACCGGATCGATTTCGCCTAAAATGCCGTCCACATGATCTGAGTCGATCGTTGCCAGCTTTGCCAACCTGATCAAAGATTCTTGTTTTAGGCCGTTTTGTTCTGTGGGGTTAAGTGTAACGTCGTTCGGTTCTTTCCAGCGAATTTGAGTTGTGATGAATGCAACCGTTACATCGTTCTTGCCCGATACCAGCACGAGTGCCGGACGCAATTTATTTCCCGTCAGATCCGTAAAAGGAAACGGGATCAGAACTATGTCGCCATTCTTCATTTGAAACGGACTTTCAGATCGTCTCTGGTGTAAAGGTCTTCTTCATCCGCGAGAAATGCAAAGGCCTCTGATTCGCCGACAATTTGCGTGATGCCCTTTTGTAAAAGCGATTCTTCGTGTCTCTTTAGGACAAAATCGGCAACCTCCTCCGCCTTATCAACCGGAAGTTTTGACAAGGTAGAAATTGTGTTCTCTATTACTGCTGATTGCGTCATAATTGCAGACTTTAACATAACCAACTTTTTTTCTATAGAAATAATGTAACCGACAAAAAGGCGGGCCGCAGGGAGCTCACCCCTCCTAACGAATGAGCGCTAGTTCACACTCGCGTTTCTGCCCGTTAGTCAAATCCAAATGTTTTCTGATCGCTTGTGTCGTTTGGACGCGTTCGGCTCGTTTGAGCGACCGTTCGAGGGTTTTGGGCATTTGGATGGTTCAGCCGTCGAGTAATTGCTCGACCGTTAGAATTTGTATTCGCGGGAATTTGCCGAAATGCTCAGAATTAAAGAACCCGGCGGACGCGGCTTCGTTTTCCATGTGCGAGGTAGCATTTTCTGGAGTGATAAAGACGCCGATTGCTACTCCTTCGCGGTAAACGGTTCCCACGAAATCGCGGGCGCCTCATTTGTAG
>JBKJJR010000283.1:0-2915 GCA_046597835.1 Pyrinomonadaceae bacterium | reverse complement strand
AAGAAATCGTTTTTTTCAAACAGCGGCACCGAGGCTGATGACACCGCAATTTTGGCCGCGAAGATCGCGACCGGGCGAAATGAGATCGTCGTTCTGCGGCATAGTTATGCGGGACGTTCGGCAACGGCGCTTTCAACGATCGGGCATTCCACGTGGAAGCCTATCGCTTCGCAAGTGCCGGGCATCGTTCACGCTCACGCGCCTTATTGTTACCGCTGTCCGTTCAATGCCACGCCCGACAACTGTGGTTTAGCGTGTGCGAATGACGTTGAAGAGTTGATCCAGACGACGACGACGGGCGAGATCGCGGCGTTTATGAGTGAGACAATTCTCGGCGTCGGCGGTTTTATTGTTCCCCCCAAAGATTACTTCAAACGTGTTCACGAGATCACAAAAAATCACGGCGGGCTCTTTATTTCAGACGAGGTGCAGACCGCTTGGGGCCGCACGGGTGACAAATGGTTCGGCATCGAGCATTACGGTGTCGAGCCCGACATCATCACTTCGGCAAAAGGAATGGGCAACGGCGTGCCGATCGGTTGGACCATTGCCACGCCGGAAGTCGCGGATGCTTTCCCCGGTCTCACGTTCTCGACATTCGGCGGCAATCCTGTGTCGATGGCTGTCGGCCTCGCGGTAATAAAGGTCATTGAAGAAGACGACCTGCGGACAAACTGCCGCGTCGTGGGTGATTATTTCCACGACAAGCTTCTCGAACTCCAGGAAAAATATCCGATCATCGGCGATGTCCGCGGAATGGGCATAATGCAGGCCATCGAACTCGTAAAAGACCGCAAAACCAAAGAGCCCGATTCAGCATCAGTGCTCAAGATATTCGAAGAAACAAAACGCCAAGGCGTCCTCATCGGCAAAGGCGGCCTCTACGGCAACGTCATCCGCACAGGCTTGATGCTCAACTCGACGACAGACACAGTAGATAAGTGTATCGCTGCCCTCGATGCGGGTTTGGCTCTGTGTTAGAAATTTGCCATCGAAAACACATTCCGGATTTCGGCTAAAGATGTTTTGTGTTTTTCCGTGATAACCGCCAGCTAAGCTGTGGGTCGAAAAGCAAATCAAACGAAGCTATCGCATGAACATTATTCAAAAACTATTTGCTTTAGTTTATTCCGGTATCATTCTCGTACTTGTCGGCTGTGGAATCGCGCTGGTTGTTTTCGCCGTGCTCGAATTGTGGCATGGCATTGATCCGTCGGTCAATCTCCCTTTGCGGGATCGCTTCGATGCAGTTCTCGAGTGTATCGGATGGTTGACAATTGCGGTTGTCGCATTTGAGCTGGGTCAAACTATTCTGGAAGAAGAAGTGCAACGCAACGTGCCCGTCAGCTCTCCTACCCGCGTGCGGCGTTTTCTTTCCCGATTTATGGTCGTGATCATCGTGGCGTTGTCGATCGAAACCCTTGTCTCTGTTTTCGTGCTTGTTCATAAGGATGCCTCCCAATTGCCGAATGCCGCATCGGTCGGCGTCGCCGCCGGCGTTATGCTTGTCGCTTGGGGCATTTTTATTAAGATGAACAAAAGCGCCGAAGAGCTTGAGCCCGAAGCTATGGCAGATGCAAAAAGCGAGGATAAGAAATTCGATCAGCGTCAAAACCCTTAATTGTTTTGTCTTTATGATTGCCACTAGCTTTAGTTAGTGGATAAGACTAAATAAAGGAGCTGGGCTCTAGGGCCAAATTCGACGCCTGAATCGATCGATAAGTTGATCGTGCATCAGATGCAGAGTTGGCACTTTGTTAAGGAATAGATTCGCCACAGAGAACACAGAGGGCACTGAGAAATCCCTCTGTCTTCTCTGTGACCTCTGTGGCTAAACCGTACGCACGTCGATTTATGGACAAAGTTTTTGAATTAGAAGGCCTCCAATTTGAATGGGATGAGGAAAAATATGCTGACAATTTACGGAAACATAGAATAAAATTTGAAGAAGCGGCGGAGGTTTTCTTTGACGAGGACTATCAGATGGGCGACGCATCGGTTGACGGCGAAGCAAGAGAGTTTATTGTCGGATTTAGTTTTCGATTCAATCTGCTTTATACGGTGTTTGTTGAACGAGGTGCGAGAATTCGGATAATTTCAGCAAGACGAGCAACAAATGAAGAGGAACGACACTATGCAAAAAGAATGTAAAACATTAATAACACCCGAAGGGCATAAGATAACTTTTCGCGAACGTAAGTCGGTCGAGGTAACACTGGACATCAGTGTTGACACTATGGAAATTCTGAAAGAGATCGCTAAGGAAAAAGAGCTTTCAGTCGAATCGGTTCTCAAATTCTTTATATCAAAAGGACTGCGAGAAACGGCTCCTGAACTATCTGCGAAGCGTGCTATTGAAAGATTTCGTTCGAGGAAGGTTGAAAAAACCAAAAAGGAAGTTGATTTGGCTGCGTAGATCTACGGAGCCATGGGCTTCGTCCGTAAGTCTGAGATTGGTAGATCGAGATCTATAGGGCGTTTTAACGCATTTACCCGAACTGGCTTAAGCCATCGGAATGATAAGGACGTTAAAACGCCCTTTGAGATCATTCGGCGGCATGTCCACGCCGTAAACAGCGTGGCTATGTGCCGCGAAACGCGGAAAGACGGCTCAAGCCGCCTATCAGGAACGGGCGGCATAGCCGCGTAGATCATTTATTAGACTGACGGAAAAGCACGGCTTTCCCGCACATCGATGGGCAAAGCCCAAAGAAAGGTTAAACAACTTGGGGAAGATTCGTAGCCACACGTCGAAAAAGTCTCGAGGTAAACAGGAAGCACCAACACCATGGCAAAACTCCTTTCAATAACAATAGTTGGGCTAGCTCTCATATTCTTTGTTTGCTGTGGAGAACGCGCAAATAATCATTTGCACGAGTTGCACCCAGACGAGATCGCGATTTACTTGGAACTAG
>JBKJJR010000178.1:0-4866 GCA_046597835.1 Pyrinomonadaceae bacterium | reverse complement strand
TTTATCGCCGTTTGTGCCGAAGGGGGTTGCGACGAACTGTCCGTTTGAGCTGTTTTGCCGATACCAAGTGCCGTCGGACGGGCGGAAGACATTTATGTCCGCCAAGCCATCGCCGTCAAAATCGCCCGGTGCAGGAATGTCCGTCGCGAGCCCGAAAATCCTATAGGTGAACGCCCCGTCCGAACTGTTCCGTGCATACCAGTATCCGTCGGAAGGCCGGAACACCGCCACATCCACCTTACCGTCGCCGTCGTAATCGGCAGGAACGAGAACATCCGTGCCGAACCCAAAGTTCTCGCCGTGTATCGAGCCGCTCAAGCTGTTTATCCAATACCAGGCACCGGTCGAAGGCCGAAAAACCGCAATGTCCGATTTCCGGTCACCGTCGAAATCGCCCACGAGCGGCTTGTCCTCGCTCGCTCCAAATTGAATCCCAAAGAACGTCCCGTTACCACTATTCCGCCGATACCACGTTCCGGTCGAAGGCCTGAACACAGAAACATCCGCCTTCCCATCGCCGTCATAGTCGGCAGGCGTCGGCAGATCTTCCGCCAGCCCAAACTGATAATACGTAACCGTGCCGTTACTGCTGTTCAGCACATACCAGATCCCCGTCGACGGACGATAAACCGCAATGTCCGTCTTTCCATCCCCATCAAAATCCGCCGGCGTGATCTTGTCCGTCGCCGCACCAAAGAGCACGCCGTAAAATCCGGTCTGCGACCGCTGTAGGTACCACGAGCCTTCCGACGGCCTAAAAACAGAAATATCGGTCTTTCCATCACCGTCATAATCGAACGCCATCCGCGCTAACGGCGTCGCCGTTGCTGTCGCCGTCGCAGTGTTGGTCGGCGTGATTGTTGCTGTCGCCGTGCTCGTGGGTGTATTTGTCGGAGTGTTTGTCGCCGTCGGCGTATTCGTCGGCGTTCGCGTTGGAGTATTTGTAGCCGTCGCGGTATTAGTCGGCGTTGAAGTCGGTGAATTCGTCGGCGTTTCCGTTTGTGTGGCTGTTGGTATGGCCGTTGGTGTTCCAGTGGGCGACGGTGTTGGACCGATTGGCTCTCCAAGGTAACGGGCAACCGCGAATTGCCCGATGATCGCGCCGCCGTTTGCGGTTCCTGCCGCTACTATTTTGCCGTCAGGTTGAATCTGAAGAGCCCGAGCTTCGTCCAACCCTTCGAAAAAGGTTTCAACTTTACCTCCGTCTCCGAAGGTCGTGTCCAGGCTCCCGTTGACGTTGTAGCGAGTGAGGCCGAAAGCGGTGCTCGTTCCGCCGCTTACACCGGCAGCAACGATCTTACCGTTTTGCTGAATTTTCACCGCATAGGCTGCGTCCACGCCGTTGAAGAAATTAGTTGTAACTCTTCCCGCGTTGCCGAACGCGGTATCAAGACTTCCGTCAGCGTTATAGCGCACCAGCCCAAAATCAAAAATATTCGTCTGGGGAACCGCTCTTCCGCTAATGACGATCTTCCCGTCCGGCTGCAAAGCAACTGCGAACCCAATGTCTACAAAGCCGGCAAAATCCGTCGCGGCCTTCCCGCCCGCTCCAAATGTTTGGTCCAGATTACCGTCCGGATGAAGCCGTGCAACTGCAAAATTATCGTCGTCGCCCAGATTACGAGAACGCCCGGCTGCGATTATTTTTCCGTCGGGCTGCAACGCGAGGCCGTAGATACCGTCGCCGCTGCCGCCGAAATCAATGGATGTGTTTCCGCCGACGCCGAACGTTGTGTCCAGGCTGCCGTCCGAGTTGAACCGCGAAAGTCTGAAATCGGACTCAAGAGCGTCGCCGCCGCCGCCGCCGCATACGATTTTACCGTCGGGCTGCAGAATTACGGCCTTGTCCACCGCGTTGTCAACCAATACAATGCCGCCGCTGCCAAAACTCACATCCAGACTCCCATCTGAGTTATAACGTACGATTCCGGTCGAAATCAGAGCGCCGCCCGTCGATCGTGCCGAACCAACCGCGATGATCTTCCCGTCGGGTTGAAGGGCCAGAGCAAGAATCTCATCGTCTGGAGCATTTACCCTGTTCAGCGAAGTTAGAATGGTCCCGCCCGCACCGAACATTTTGTCAAGGCTGCCGTCGGCGTTATAACGTGCGAGTGCGAAATCGTACCTTGTCGCTCCTGGACGCGTTCGTCCACCTACGACGATCTTCCCGTCAGGCTGCAGCACCATTGCATTGCCGCGATCCTCGGTACCGACGGCAGTTTGAGTTTTACCGCCCACGCCAAACGTGGGGTCAAGAACTCCGTTGGCCGGCGGTGTTGCCGTCGGGGTAGAGACTGGGCCACCACAGTTGGTCGTAATATTAAGCTCCCATCCACCAGCAAATCTTCCGGCGTCGACTGTTTGGTCGTCCACGATGTATAGCGACCACATTCCATTGGGATTCGTGCCGTTAAAAACGGAGAGAGCCGAACCGCCGAAATACGCGGGTGCCGGGGCTGGGAATGGGTCTCCATTCCCGATATTGGTCGGCTTGAACGTGCCGCTGACTAACGGACCCCCATCAGGAAGACTGGCCGCGGCACCGTCATCGAGCGTGAGCGTTACGTTCACGGCGTCCAAAACACCGCCAACATCTGACATAATGATCGCGTTCTGCCCGCCGGGGCCGACGAGCAGGATGTCAACGTCATCCGGGAATGTATGATTGAAATTATTGAGTTTGACGGTTACCTGCGCGATGTTACCCACTAAGTTCGCCACGAAAAGATTGGAAGGATAAGGCGCGGCGTTCCCGACACTCCCGGAACCGGGGATCAGGATTTGAGCCGGGTTTGTGAAAATGTTCGGGGTTCCGCACGGAGTCGCGGTTGGTGTCGCAGTTTGTGTCGCCGTTGGGGAGGTCGTCGGAGTAGGCGTAGTGTTTCCATTCGGAGTCAACAAGACGGCATGATATTGGCCGCTCGACCTCTTGTAAGCGTCAACCGCAATCTGGCCGGCGTCGTTTATACCCGTCGCGGTGTAAAGACGATAATCAACCCCCGAGGCGTCCACCAGAGTCTCAAGGTCGTACATCTGGCCATCAGTATAAATAAAAGGGATCTGGTAGAGCGCTCCACCCTGATACGGTCTGTAAGTGCTGCCGACCACCTGGTCATAAATATTCACTCCATAGCCGGTACTGCGATCGCTAAGAAAATCGTTGTTTCCGATCGCTCCGAGGTCGAGCATGGTTGTACCGTCGTAAAGGAATGCGTGCTCGCGGTTGTCATTTGCGATCGACGATGTCCCCGCAATGTGTCCGTTGTCATTTATAAAGGCTCCGGAACTATAGCTTCCCGCGATGGTCCCAAGGTCGCGCATACCGCCCGCCGCATCCCAAATAAAAGCGTGGTTCGCCTGAAAAGCTATACTCGTTTGAGCGTTGCCCGTGACTACGCTCGAGTTGTTGATGCTAAGGGCCCTCGCATACTGGCCGCCGAGCGTGCCGAGATCGCGCATACCGCCCTCGGCGTCCCAGATAAAGGCGCGCGTACTGGTCGTGCTCAGGCTTCCGCCCGAATGACCTACTACCTGGCCGGCGTCGTTTATGCCGTTGCCGCGTGCGTAGTTGCCCCATCCCGGCAAAAAGCCAACATCAGTCACCGCGCCATTGCTAAAAAGAGTTGCATGGCGACAGCAGCCGGTCGGGGAATATTGAGAATCGCCGGCGACCTGGCCGAGATTGTTGATCCCCCAACCGGTGCTTATGTCGCCCCCCGGTATTGCGCCAAGATCCTCCACCAGGCCATTGGTAAAACGGGCCGCATGAATGTTCGTTCCGGAATAGGAATATCCCGTAACTTGACCCGCCTGATTGATTCCCGCCGGATGACTGATCATCTGGCCGCTCTGAGTATTGATCACCCCGAGATCGGTCAGGTGATAAGTCGGGGGCACCGCCGCCGCTCGTTCGGCCGCTCCGGAAAGATTGATTCCCACCGCCGCCACGCCAAATAAAAGAATGACAACCAATAAAAATTTGAGAAAACCAATTTGTGAGGAGAAAAAATGCCGCCTATTTTTTTTGGAAATCATGCCCGCTTTGCCCCTTTCCTGACTAAATGTCTGATAGCTCACTACAAAATAGCACCGCCGAAATCATTTGTATGTATGTTTGCAAACAAATTAGCAACTATTTAGCCCGCGCATCTTTTGCTTACAGGCACAGTGGCTGAAAGACGCGGAAAAAGACATTTTCGCCTGCAAATATCACCTATACCTTTGGTGGCGACCTATTATTGAACCTTGAGCAGGCGCTGTTTGCCGGCCATAGCGTCTTGAAACGCTCCGATCTGGCCGAGGTAGATGCTTCTCTAATCAAAAAGAACGGCGTTAAACCCTGCCTGGCGGAAGTGATCGTCGGTTGTCAGGGCATGGGTTAAGTCATTGTCCCGCATTGTCACGAACGAAAAGTAGTCGGTCAGTCCCCAATCTTTGTCCGGCCTGCTCTCATAAAGTTCAAGCCCTGCGTGAAAGAGTTCGGACTAAGCGGTAACGACTTTGACCAGCGGATTTTCTAATAAGCTGTGAATGATCTGGGCTGCAGACTTACGATATCTAATTGGAGAGAGGCCGTCCGCAATTTCGGCGAGGATAAATTGAGTAGTGATCAAAGAGTGATCTGCCGCAGCGACTTTGGCTTCCCATTCCGCAGCTATTGAATGCCATTGGTCGTTCGGGTTGATAATGGCATAGATGTAGGAAGTGTCAACAAAGAAGGGCTGTTTGGCCAACAGTTAGTCCTCCAATTTCCCGTGAGCATAGAAATCGTGCCGTGATGCAAAATCGGACGGTAAACCATCGACCGCCAGCTCTTTGATAAGTGTTAGAGGATGCTTGCGGGTCTCGGTTCCGTTATTATTATTC
>JBKJJR010000187.1:0-10369 GCA_046597835.1 Pyrinomonadaceae bacterium | reverse complement strand
CCGCCGAATTTTTCGCGCATTGCGTTTGCAAGGATGATCGCAAGCATTGCTTCGCCGATGACGCCGGCGGCGGGGACGGCGGTGATGTCGGAGCGTTCGAAGGCGGCGTCGCTCTCCTTTTTGGTGTCGATATCGACGGAGTGGAGCGGGTTGCGGAGCGTCGAGATCGGCTTCATATAGCCACGGACGCGAAGCTCTTCGCCGTTTGTGATGCCGCCTTCGAGACCGCCCGCACGGTTTGTTTTTCGAATAAATCCGAAATCTGAAGATCCTTCTTTATCCTTTATGCTTTCTCCTTTATCCTTCCAATAGATCTCATCGTGGACCTCGGAGCCGAGTTTGGCGGCGTTTGCGACGCCGGTGCCGATTTCGACGGCTTTGATCGCATGGATCGACATGATGGCCTGTGCGATACGGCCGTCGAGTTTCTCGTGCCATGAAGTGTGCGAGCCGAGGCCGACTGGAACTCCTTTGGCGACGACCTCGAAGATGCCGCCTAGCGTGTCGCCTTGCGCTTTGGTCTCGT
Source organism: Pyrinomonadaceae bacterium (assembly GCA_046597835.1). GTDB lineage: Bacteria > Acidobacteriota > Blastocatellia > Pyrinomonadales > Pyrinomonadaceae > OLB17. The sequence goes on along the minus strand of JBKJJR010000187.1, from coordinate 9,843 downwards.
CTATGAGCTTGATCATATCTTTTTGGCTAAGCTCGTCGGCACAGTTCAGGTGCGAATCGGCAGGGATCGCGGCGATCTCTTCCCAAGTTCTAAAAAGCGGTCCGACCTGAACGTGGCCGAGTTTGATGACGTGGCTTTTTATCTCGATTTCGAATGCCGCAAGAAGTTGTTTCGCGATGGCACCGCACGCCACACGGGCGGCAGTTTCGCGAGCGGAGGCTCGTTCGAGAATGTCACGGAGGTCGCGGGTTTGATATTTTTGTCCGCCGGCAAGATCAGCATGGCCGGGCCGCGGGCGGGTGACGACTCTCGGATTCGCGGGCGGTGACCCCGGCAAGTCAGCCGACATCACATCCTGCCAATGGACGAAATCCTTGTTCTCGATCGTAAAGGCGATCGGCGAGCCGAGAGCTTTGCCGTGACGAACGCCTGACAACACCTCGACTGTGTCCTTTTCGATCTTCATCCGGCCGCCGCGTCCATATCCTTGCTGACGCCGCCAGAGTTCGAGGTTGATCGCGGAAATGTCGATAGGCAGTCCTGCGGGAACGCCTTCGACAATGGCGACGAGAGCTTTTCCGTGCGATTCGCCTGCTGTTGTAAAATCAAAAAACATAAGAAAATTGGCCGCAGATTAACGCAGATGAACGCCGATAGGAAAACCGAAATTAATTTTCTGATCTGCGTCCATCTGCGTTAATCTGCGGCGGAAACCTCTTTTTTTTAAAAACTATCAACCCAATACTTGCGATGATCAAAAAGCCGCCGAGGCCGGTTTGCGGCGGCATTTGTTCGCCAATCGTGACCGCTCCGATCACGACGGCGATGAGCGGCGTGACGAGCGAGATCATCATGGCCTTGGTCGATTCGATTCTACTCAAAAGCCAATAATAAAGCCAAAACGCGGCGATGGTGCCGGGAATCGTCAGATAAAGAATGCATATAACGGCTTGCCACGTCCAATGAAAAGCGAACGGATTACCTTCGGCGGCGAGGCTGTAAACTATTATTAGCGGCAGGCCGCAGATCATTTGCCCGAAAACCAGCGCCGCCGGGTGAAACGAGCCGCCCTTAGCCTTTATCAGAATCGAGGCCTGCGCAGCAGCGTATGAGCCGATGACGATGCCGACGCAGCCGAGAAACGCCATCAAACTTTGCACCTTTAGCTGATCGTAAAAAATCACGGCGACACCGACTATACCCATTACGACTGCAAATACTTTAACCTTCGTTATCCGTTCATCCGGCAAAAAGAACCACGCGAGTATGAGGCCAAAGACGGCGATCATTGCCTGTAGAACAGCCGCGAGCCCCGATGTGATGTACTGCTCGCTCCAAAAGACCATGCTGTAATTGACGGAAAATTGCAGTACGCCGGTGAGCGCGATCAAACGCCATTCTTTAGCCGTTTTTGGAAGAGGTATCTTTTGTATGCGGATGACGACAAAAAGGATCGCTACTGCCAATAGGAAACGCGTCGCCGCGAATGTGATCGGCGGCAGATCGTCAAGGCCGATCTTTATAAATATCCAGGTCGTGCCCCAGATAATGCACAAAGCGATCCACACCAGCATGTTAAGCGAGAATAGTCTAGGCATTTTCGTAAAAGCTAAGGGACGTCTCGCCTTGTTTTAGTATTCGCCAACGGCGAAGTGTGCCTATTTCGTCAGGCATGTGTTTTTTTGTGTGATGCTCGACCACGAGAACGCCGCCGTCGTTTAGTAAGGCTTTGTTACAGCCAAACTCGTGCAGAACGATCGAGTAATCCGCTTCGTATGGCGGATCGAAAAATGCGATGTCCCAGCCGTTTGCATGTTCGCGGCCGGTGAAATTTTCGGCGTCAAGCGCAAGGATGTCGGTGCTCGTTTCGGACACGGCGAGATTATCTAAATTCTCCTCGATCAGAGCACAAGATTTTTTTGATCTATCGACAAATGTAACAAACGCCGCGCCGCGCGAAAGAGCTTCAATGCCGATAGCGCCGGTTCCGGAGCAGAGCTCTAGGAAACGGGTTTCGTCATCAATCCGGGGGGCGAGGATATTAAACAAGCTTTCACGCAGGCGATCCGAGGTCGGTCGCGTTTTATTGTCGGGCGGGCTTTTGAGCACGCGGCCGCGATAAATTCCGGAGATCACTCGCATAACGTAATAGTGTAAAGAATCCCTAGAGGAATTACTTCGGAATCCACAAATTTCTTAACCGATGCCGCCGAGCCGCATTCGTTTGTCGGAGCGGGCGATCTTGACCATCGCTGAGGTCTCGGGCGACATTCGGCGTTTTGTGAGGTAGTGTTCAGCCTCGGTTCGAGCGGTGATCAGGATATCCAGGTCGCGGACGATGTTGCCGACGCGGAAATTCTGAATGCCCGATTGCCGCGTGCCCAGGATCTCGCCCTGGCCGCGTAGTTCGAGATCTTTCTCAGCGATCTTAAAACCATCCGAAGTCGCTTCCATTATTCCAAGCCTTTCTTTTGCCACGGCGGTTTTTTTGAAATCGGTCATCAGCACGCAATAGCTTTGTTCGGCTCCGCGACCGACTCGGCCTCGCAATTGGTGAAGCTGCGAGAGGCCGAACCTTTCGGCGTGCTCGATGACCATCAGCGAGGCATTCGGCACATCGACGCCGACCTCAATCACGGTTGTTGAGACGAGAATATTGATGTTTCCGGCCACAAACCTTTTCATGATCTCATCTTTTTCGGCGGCCTTCATCTTGCCGTGAAGCAGCCCGACTGTGTATTGCGGGAAGATGCGGGTTCGCAGGTCCTCGTACATTATCGTGGCGGCTTTGATATCCACCTTGGCGGATTCCTCGATCAGCGGATAGACAACGTAGATCTGGCGTCCGAGTTTTATCTCGCGTTCGATGCCTTTATAAACGCCGCTGCGCTGGTCTTCGCCGAGGACGACGGTTTTGATCGGCGTGCGGCCCGGCGGCAACTCGTCAATTATCGAAACATCGAGGTCGCCGTAAACGGTCATAGCCAGCGAACGAGGTATCGGCGTCGCCGTCATTACAAGTACATCCGGATTAAAACCGAGAGCACGGAGGTGTGCACGTTGGAGAACGCCAAAACGATGCTGCTCATCGATCACGGCAAGGCCGAGCCGGTCAAATCTGACGCCTTCCTGAATGACTGCGTGGGTGCCGATGATGAGGTTAATCTCACCTGCTGCGAGGGCCTCGCGGATCTTGCGTTTATGGGCCGCTTTGGTTCTGCCGATCAACACCTCGACGCGGTAACCCGTGCCTTCAAACATTTTTTTTGCGTTCCGCAAATGCTGCTCGGCGAGAATTTCAGTTGGAGCCATGAGCGCTGCCTGATAGCCGTTTTCCATCGCCGCAAATATCGCCAGAAAAGCCACGATGGTTTTGCCGCTGCCAACGTCGCCATGGATCAGGCGGTTCATGGGAGAGTCAGATTTTAGATCAGTAAAAATTTCTTTGATAACTTTCCTCTGAGCGCTCGTCAGCGTGAACGGCAAAATGTGTTTGAGTCTCTCCTTAGTCGCGTTGGATACCTCGATGACGGAACCCTTTGGTTCCTTTTGACGTTCGCCACGAAGCAGCTGCATCGCAAACGAGAGCCAAAAGAACTCATCGAAGATCAGTCTCTTATGAGCCGCGCTCCGAAACATTTCATATTCCGCTATCGACGAATCGTCGGGCGGGAAGTGGATCTCGGCCAAAGCCCGAGCCCGCGTCGACAGATCTTGACGTTCCAGAAGATCGGAAGGTAAATCATCCACGACCGACGTGCGGTCTAGATTTTGTAAAATACTGTGAATGATCTCGCGAAGCCGTTTTGTCTGAAAAGAGTCAAGTTTGCGATAGATCGGGACACGGCGTGCGGTGTGGACCGGGGCGAATTCGGGATCGCCGATGTCTTCGAGAAGATCAACATCCGGTTTTTGGCTTTCGGCTTTCGGTGTTTGAACTTCGCTGGAGTTGAATAAATTGTGATCATTATTCGGAAGTATCTCGAGCTCCTCCGGCTTGTTCACCATCAGCGAGAATGTATTTTGGCGATTGTTCCACTCCCACTTGCCATAGGCAACAAAGCGTGTTCCGCGTGCAAATCTAGCTTGGTAATAATTGGCGATATGTTCGCCTTGCTTGCCTGCGATAAACCATTTTACGACGACCGGTTTTTGAGTGCGGGATTCATCGGCCCCCGTTATCTCAAAAAGGAAAAGAGGCGGCTGTCTCGGCCCGCGGTTTTTCCCGACGCGGATCGCGCCGGAAACTTTTACATAGATCTCGACGGCGGCTTCGATGCCGTCTGAAAGCTCATCGATCCGAACAAAATTCGACCTGTCTTCATAACGTGTTGGGAAATAATTCAAAAGATCTTCGACGGTGGCCTCGGCAGGATCGGTTTTGCCGATAAAGCCGGCGACAGCGATCGCTAATTTTTGACTCATCGCCGGCGAAAGATTTGCAAGATGAGCGCGCTCGATCTCGATCAGCGGCGTTGAAATTGAGATCGATGCAGATGCCATCTGAAGACCCACCTATTTTCTGGACAAACGATAAACCGCCGTGCCGGTCAGGACTGAATCCATCGGCATCTGTAAAAATTTCTTATTAAGTTTTTCCAGGTCCATCAGAGATTTATCGAAATAATCGACAAAAAGTACGTCAACATTCAATTCGGCGCGCTCAAATGCAGCCAGGAATTCATGATGCCGCTTTCGGTTTGGAACGCCCCGGTTCGATCCGGTCATTTTCCATACACGGTCAGAAAACTGAAGGAACACACCCGGATCGCGATAACGAAACCAACAATCGTGCGGGCCGAAGTCGACGCGATGAAGACCGGTGCCTCCGTCGTTTAGAACGCGGTTGTGAATTTGCGCGAATGCGTCAATGTCTGAAAGGTGTTCGGCAACTTGAAATGAACAGATCAAATCATATTTCTGCGCGGGCCGGGCGGATTCTAGCGGTTCGCCGATAAGTTCGAGAAGATCCTTAGCATTTTCAGGAAACTGTTCGGCAGCAAGCCTTTTATCCCACGAGATGTTGGGATAAAACTGACTCCAGTTCTTCTCGATCTCACGGTACCAACTCTTTCCCGCATCTCCAAAATAATCGCCGGGGAAACGGTCGATCACACAATACCGGGCTGCTCCGGCCGCTAAAATGCTGAGGCCGGAAGTAAGATAATCGCCGGGTCCTATCTCGCAAACCGATCTTCCGCGAAGGTCGCCACTGTGTTCGATAAGTAGATCGAGGCTGCCGAAAGCATAATTCTTTAAAAACTCGTCAGTGTTTGAATATGAGGTGGCAGTTTTTGGACGTTTCAGCCTCCAGCGCCGCACCGCCGCCGATCCCATAAGCAAATTCTTCGCGATCTGCACAGTTAGGTCTCTGGCGATATGCAACTGTCCGGTTTTATTTCGTTCCATTTGTCGTATCGAGAGTAAACGGATTGAAGTTGGTCCCGCTGTCGTAGAAATCCTCGTGTTCGGTTCGCTTCAGAAATGCGACGATCTTATATGTCACCGGCGTGGCCAAAACTTCCCAAAGTACTTTTATGAAGTAATTGCCGAACATCACGCCGACGACCTGTTCTGTTGACCAAGTTCCCAGGAACGCGATCGGATAAAAGATCGCGCTGTCAACCGCCTCGCCGGCAAAGGTCGAGCCTATCGTTCGCGTCCAAAGGTATTTTCCGGCGGTCAGTATCTTCATTTTTGCGAGAACGAATGAATTAACAAACTCGCCCGCCCAAAACCCAAGCAGGGAAGCGAGAACTATCCGCCAAGTCTGACCGAATATCAAATTGACAGCCGCCTGCTGGTCGGCGGACATCGTTTTCGCCGCCGGCAGACTCGTTACGACATACGACATTACGGACGCAAAAATCAACGCACCGAAACCTGCCCAAATCACTTTTCGCGAACGGGCGTAGCCGTAAACCTCGGTCAAAATATCGCCGAAAAGGTAACTCAGGGGGAAGAAAAGCACTCCCGTGCCGTAAATATATTCGCCCATCAGCGGCAGATTTAGGGATGAAACCTTATGCACGCCGATCAGGTTTGAGCACAGCAAAACGGCGACAAATGACGCCATTATCAGGTCAAAGTAGCGATATTGCCTCGTTGCCATTGAAGTGGATTGTAACAAAAAAATGGAAGCTGACGCCGTTTTCAGGCCGCTTCCAGATTCTGTTTAGACTTAAAAGGAGCGTTAAGCGAGTTCGCTGACGTGTCGCGTCAAACGCGATTTGTGTCTCGCCGCAGTATTTTTATGGAGGATTCCTTTATTGACCGCCTTATCGATCAATGAGATCGTCGGATTCAGCAGATCGGTGCTCCCCGATTTATCATGCGCTGTCAGGGCCGCTCGCAATTTCTTGATCTGCGTACGCAGCTTGCTGGTGTTATTTCGGTTGATCTCTTTGCGCTTGGCATTTTGCCTAACTCGTTTCTCTGCTGATTTATGATTCGCCATTTTATTCTAGGTCTTATAAGACAAACTCCAAATTCTATAGATTGGGTACCTTTTTGTCAAACGGGCGGGCGGAAGCCATTAATATCTCGTTTGGCATACTGCAGCAGTCGGATTCTGAACGCAAACGAGCGCCTTAAATGCCTCGATCTCTTTCTTCTGTTCTTTTATCTGCTGTTGCAGCGATTCGATCTGAGCTTGTTGCTCCTTCACGGCGTTGATGAGCACGACGCCGATGCGGTCATATTTGACGCCCTCGACCTGGCCCTCCATGTTGTAGGTGACGAAACGCGGATCGATCTTTGCGATGTCCTCGGCGCCAAAGCCGACATCCTTCATGCCGCCGTCTTTCCAGTCGAACGAGATCGGGCGGAGTTTGTTGACGAACGACATTCCTTGCGAAAACTGGCCGATATTGGTTTTGTATCGCAAGCTAGAGGAGCACGTCGCAATCTGGTTCGAAAGGTTGCGGCAAAGTGCGGTCGCACCCGCGGATCCAAGGCCATAAATCACAACGACGTCTGCGCCGTTGCTTCGCCCAAGAGCAACTGTATTGCTGGTTGAAACGGAAGCATTGGAGCCGATGGCGCTGGCAAAGCTCAACCCGACGCCGCCAACATTAGCATTTGTCCCGACGATCGTGTTGTTGTTGCCGGTCGTGTTGGTTGACCCTGCTCCGGCACCGACAAACGTATTCGATCCGCCCCCAGTGTTGCCGCTTCCCGCTACGCCGCCAACGAAAACATTATCGCCGCCCGTCGTGTTTGCCCCGCCCGCACCGTTGCCGAAGAAAGCGTTGTTGAAGCCCGCCGTATTTGAATCGCCTGCTAATCCGCCGAAGAACGAGTTGTTGTTGGAAACATTCAACCGTCCCGCATCCTTTCCAAAAAACGCATTATTCGTGCCGGTCTGGTTGGAGCCTCCGGCATCAGTTCCGAAAAATCCGTTGTTGCTGCCGGTCGTGTTCGAGAAACCGGCACCCGTGCCAAAAAAGGAATTGGAAGCTCCCATTGTGTTATTCCTTCCGGCCCAAAATCCCAAAAATGAGTTGTCGGATCCGTTCGTGTTTGCTTGGCCCGCACCGGAGCCAAAAAAGGAGTTGCTGATGCCGGTGTTTGATTGGCCTGCACCGTCACCCGCAAACAGATTGCCGAATCCCGCAGTGCTCAACACGCGGCTGCCGCCGATGTTGTATTGCGTCGTGGCGTTTAGAATATCCGCAGTGCCCGTGCCGCTGACGTTGAAATTCGAGGCGGCTTGAGGTCCAGCATTTTGGTTTTGGATGTAGTTCGCGCTGCCTGCTGTCGGGGTCCTTGAATCGGCCATTCGCGGGTCTGTGGTTATAACGTATTGATTAGCAGCGACACCGCCGAGTTGGGCAGCGTTCTCTGTATTAAGGCTTTTGACTGAATACGGAGCGCTGTTCACCAACTGTCGAGGTGCGAGCGTAGTAATGCCAGGTTGGCCAGCTAATCTGACACGAATTTCCAAAAAGCGATCAGTGCCCGGAAATGCCGCGCCGAAATCCAGCTTGACAGAAAATATCCCATTTGCAACGAGAACATTATTTCTCGGAATTGTCAGACCGATCTGGCTGCCTACAGCGAGAGCATCGAACAACGCAAATTCAAAATCGTAGTTGCCGTTTGCGGCATTCACGCCGTCTTTCAGGCTGCCTTGAAAACTAAACTCCGTCGTCTGGGCAGAAATTGCGCCGAAAAGCAACACGATGAACGCTGCCGAGTAAATTAAGTGACTTGCCTTTTGCATCATGTGATCCTCCAATATTTGCCGTTGGTCTGGCTCGATACTACTCCTAAAGCTTAGATTGTCCAACAGCTATTTTGGCGAACACCCCCTTGCGTTGGGTTTGAGTTCGCAAAGGAGCTGTTTCAGCGCGTCGATCTCAGCTTGCTGATTCCTAATGACATCCTCCTGCTTGCCAAGCCGCTTTTCCTGAGCCTCGATTTGCTCCTGTTGTTCCTTGACGGCGTTAACCAGCACGGTGCTGATCTGCTTGTATTTGACGCCTTCGACCTCGCCTTTGTCGTTTCGCGTTGTCAGCAGCGGCTCGACCTCGGCGACTTCCTCCGCTCCAAAACCGACATCACTTATTCCACCGTCTTTCCAATTAAATGTGATCGGGCGGAGGCGGCGGACGACATTAAGTCCCCCAAAAAAAGTCTTTACTTCGGTTTTGTAGTTCAATGAGGAGGAACAGGTCGAAAGTTGGTTCGAAGCGTTGCGACAAACGTCAGTCGCACCGGCTAAGCCGAGCCCATTGACTCGAATCAGGCCGGGAACAAAAAGAGTGTCGAAACCATTCGTTCTGCCCATCTGGATCGTATTGCTGCTTGAAACGACCGCGTCCGCGCCGATTGCCGTAGCGTGAGAAAGACTGCTTCCATTTGGAACATTGGCGTTTGTGCCGATAATGGTATTATTGTCGCCGTCCGCGTTAAATGAACCCGCGAACAATCCGACAAAGGTATTTCCTGTGCCGCTCGTGTTCAAAAGAGCGGAATTGAAACCGACAAATGTATTATCCGCGCCGATTGTGTTGCTGTTGCCCGACCAGCGTCCGATGAATGTGTTTCGGCCGCCCGTCGTCGTATCTTCACCGGCTTCGTCGCCGAAAAATGAATTTCCGCCTGCGGCGGCGTTCGACGTGCCCGCCAGACTGCCGAAGAACGTATTGGCATTGCCTGTATTGACCGCTCCGGCACCGTAACCGAAAAAGGAATTGTATTCACCGAGAGTGTTCAGACTGCCGGCGTTGTATCCGAAAAACGAGTTAAAAAGTCCGGTCGTGTTCGCCTTTCCCGCATTTGCCCCGAAAAACGAATTGCCGCCGGCCGTATTGACTTTGCCCGCTTCATCGCCGAAAAACGAGCTGGCATTGCCAATCGTATTAGCCGCCCCGGTGTTGAAACCGAAAAACGAATTGCTCGTGCCGGTCGTATTTGAGTCGCCGGAAAACGCGCCGAAAAACGAATTATTGCCCGCCGTGTTTGCTTGTCCGGCGTTGCGCCCGAAAAACGAATTATTCGCTCCGGACACATTCGATTGTCCGGCGTTTGCTCCGAAAAACGAATTGTATGAGCCGAATGCTCCGTTTGAGGCTCCTGCCCCGACACCGGCAAAAAGACTAGAAGAAAAGTTCGATGTGGTTAAAACGCGGCTGCCACCGATGTTGTATTGCGTCGCCGAGTTGACCGCGTTTCCCGAAAAAGTTCCGCCCGCCGTTCCGTCGCCCGCGATGTTGAAGTTGGTTGCGGCTTGCTGCGTTGTTGTGTTTTGGATATAGTTCGCGCTGCCCTGTGTTGGTGGACGCGCATCCGAAAGCCACGTGTCCCCGGTTTGGACAAACTGATTTGCCGCCGTGCCGC
>JBKJJR010000029.1:0-2594 GCA_046597835.1 Pyrinomonadaceae bacterium | reverse complement strand
TGGGCCCAGCTTAAAGGTTTTCTCGGCCGCAGCAATGCGTACCCGGAAAAGCTTCATGAGACACAGCCGGACTTCCCGGTGATGCTTGTTTCGAATAAAGTGGGCGATGCTCTGTTTGCAGGTGAATCGGCAAATAAAGATGCGACAACTCCGTTTGCATTAACCAAATCGGCCGCGATGAATGTTGCCGGTAAGGCGGACATAAAATGGACGCAAAATGTCGTCGCTCTCTGGGAAGGCAGCGACCCTACTCTGAAAACCGAAATGGTCGCCATCGGTGCCCATTACGATCACGTGGGGATGAATCCGAACGCAAACGGAAGCGACAAGATCTGGAATGGGGCCGACGATGACGGTTCGGGTACAGTAGCCGTACTTTCAATTGCTGAGGCACTCGCAAACTCCACTCAACGTCCAAAACGTTCAGTCCTATTCGTCTGGCATTGCGGCGAAGAGAAGGGATTGTGGGGCAGCGAGTATTTTAATAAATTTCCAACCGTGGACATCAAAAAGGTCATCGCTCAGCTCAATATCGACATGGTCGGCCGCAGCAGAAAAGCAGGCGATACAAATCCTAAAAACAAAGACCTGACGGACGAAAATTCTATTTACGTGATCGGGTCCGAGATGATGAGTTCAGCTCTCGGTTCGATAGTGAAAAGCTCGAACTCGGGTTATTTGAATCTAAAATATGATTACAAATACGACGACCCAAAAGACCCGGAACGCTTCTTTTACCGCTCAGATCACTTTAATTATGCGGTCAACGGTATTCCGATCGCGTTCTGGTTCGACGGCGTACACGAGGATTACCACGGAGCGGGCGACGAACCGCAAAAGATCGACTATAACAAGATGGAAAAAGTCGCGAGAACGATCATGATCACGCTTTTGAAGTTGGCTGACCTAAAAGAACGCCCGAAGGTCGATAAACAACTTCCGACGGAACTCACCCACAGATAAGCCAAGACAGGCAGAAAGGCAAAGCGATCCGGTTTTACTTTTTACCTTTTACTTTCGTTTGACGGTACGCCTCAGATTTGCTCAAGCCGAATTCCTTTGCAGCTTTCTTTAGCGCGGCCTTTGGATCGAGCCCTTCTTTTTCGAATTCCTCGACTCTTTTAGCAAGGTTCGTCCTCGGTACGGCCCGCTTGCCAGTGCTGATCTGTGGCCGGTCGATCACCAAGACAATCTCACCTTTGACCTTTGTTTTCAAATAGAACTCCGCAAGTTCGGTCAGACTTCCACGTATTATTTCTTCGTGAAGTTTTGTCAGTTCGCGTGCGACGGTTGCCAGCCGGTCACCCAAAACTTCGTTACAATCAGCTAATGATCTGGCAATACGATGCGGGGCCTCGTAGAAGACCAGCGTCGCCGGAATGTCGATCAGTTGTTCGAGCCGCTTTCGCCGTTCGCCTTTTTTGCCTGGCAAAAACCCGCCGAAGAAGATCGAATCGGTTGCAAGGCCGGACACGACCACGGCGCTGACGAAAGCAGTGGCGCCGGGAATCGGAACCACGGCTGCACCAATCTCGAACGCACGCTGCACGATTCGAAAACCCGGATCGCAGATTCCGGGCGTTCCGGCGTCCGAGACAATCGCGATTGATTCGTCTTTAAGGAGCCGGTCGGCAAACTCCTCTGCGCGTTCCTGTTCGTTGTGCTCGTGATAACTTATTGTCCGGTTTGAGATTCGGAAGTGATTGAGTAGATTACGCGTGTGGCGTGTGTCTTCGCAGGCGATAAGATCGACCATCCGCAGTGTTTCGAGGGCACGAAGCGTGATGTCCTGCAGATTTCCGATCGGCGTGGCAACTAGATAGAGGGTTCCGGGCATACTGAAACTATAGTCAAAGGGCGGAAAAAACAAAAAAGCCCGCCGTCAATAAGACGCAGGCTTAGGAATTGTGAATTTCGATCGGGTTAGAACGGCCACCAACTTGGCAGATTGCGCCGATTGCTGTTCGGATAGTTATTTGGAGAATTGTTCGGATAGTTCCGGTTATTTCGGGAACTTCGATTATTGTAACGATATGAGTTGTCCAGCGCCTGTAGATCATTCTGGATACCATTCCAGATCTCCTGAATGTGATAATCGACTCGGGTTCGCGAGAAGTATCTGTCCATCTGCCGTCCGAGGTCAAAAACGCGCTGTAAATCGCTTTGACGGGGACCGTTGTTCGATTCGCTGAGCCGGTTAACCGCAGTACGGAACTGTCTTGCAAGGTCGTTCAACTGATCCTCGCGACGGGAGCCGTTATAGCGGCTATTGTCGAGGTCCTGGTCAAGATGCCGCTGCAATTCACGGCTGCGGCTTTTGAGGTCACGCACTATCGATCTCGCATCGCCATAGTTGCCATAACGACCGTTGCTATAAACGCCATTGTTGTAACCACCGTTATTATTGCCGCCGTTGCGGTTGTAATCGTAATCATCGTCGTCGTCGTGATCATGGTCGCGATTCTGAGCCGAAGAGATGGCCGGCAAACACAACACCAGTAAAGAAAATACCGAAATTGTTAATAAACTTTTTACTCTATTCATTGTTTTCTCCATTTTCATAAAACTAGGCAATGATTTGGCCATTGCTCGAA
>JBKJJR010000363.1:0-4577 GCA_046597835.1 Pyrinomonadaceae bacterium | reverse complement strand
TGCCAATGATCGTCAACCCGGGCATCGGGGATGTTGACGGTTTGATACGAGAAGACGGAGTTGGTGTTTTGGTTGAAGGGTTCACCCGCGAAAATTACATTAAAGCGTTGAGGCAATTGAGAGCGTTAGGCGATATTCGGGAAAGATGCCGTGAATCGGCCGAAACGAGATTTGATCTCGAGAATGTCGGCGGCAAAAGGTATCGAAGACTGTATCAAGCGATGTTAAGATAGGATAACCCGTTTCTTTTATGCGTGTTTTAGCTGTAGTTCCCTCGATTTACGACACGTCGCCCGGGCAGCGGTTCAGGATAGAACAGTGGGAGCCGATCCTACGCGAAAGCGGTGTCGAGATCACATACGCACCGTTCGAGACTGAGGAATTGCGAGCTGTTCTATACAGCGGCGGAAAGATAGTCGAAAAGATCGGCGGTGTGACTCGCAGTATGAAACATCGGAGCAGTGATCTCGACGCGCTTCGGGATTTTGATCTTGTATATCTTTTTCGTGAAGCGGCCTTGCTTGGCCCGCCGTGGTTTGAACGCAAGATCGCGCGTTCTGGCGTTCCTTTAGTTTTTGATTTTGACGATGCCATTTTCTTTTCATATAAAAGCCCATCGAACGGGTATCTGAGCTATCTGAAATTTCCCGGTAAAACAGCCGAGATCTGCCGGCTTTCGGCACATGTGATGGCCGGGAACGAATTTCTCGCCGATTACGCGCGGGCGAACAACGAAAATGTGACGATCATTCCGACTACGATCGACACTGATAAATACGCGTTCATTGATCGAGTTGTCGATCCTGATATCGTGACCATCGGCTGGAGCGGCAGCTTTAGCACGATCCAGCATCTCGACACTATACGCGACGTTTTGCAGGAGCTTGCTCAGACTGAGAACTTTCGTCTTCGCGTGATCGGAACGCCTGTGTATAAAATTCCCGGCGTTGATGTGGAGGCTATCCAATGGCTGTCCGAAACCGAGCTTGACGATCTGCGTCAGATCGACATTGGCCTAATGCCGCTGCCGGATGACAATTGGAGCCAAGGAAAATGCGGGCTCAAGGCGTTGCAATACATGGCGCTGGGCGTGCCGTCTATTTGCTCGCCGGTCGGTGTAAATTCTACAATCATTAAAGACGGCGAGAATGGATTTTTGGCTGGAAGCAAGGCGGAATGGATAGAGAAGATCAAACTTCTCATTCATTCGCCTGAATTGAGACGAAAACTCGGCCTCGCGGGACGCGCAACCGTCGAAGGTGCGTATTCGGCAAAAGTGGTTGCTCCCAGAGTTTTGGAGGTTTTCCGCTCGGCGGCAAAGTTACCCCAACAGATCTAGAATGGGAAAAATGAACATATTGGTAACGGGCGGCGCAGGTTTTATCGGGTCGCACCTGGTCGATGCACTTGTTGCTCAGGGCCATCGCGTGCGGATATTTGATTCGCTCGTCGAGCAGGTTCACGGTGCTTCGGCGCCGCCGCATCTTAATAAAGAAGCCGAGTTTATTCATGCTGATGTTTGCGATGCTTCGGCAATTGCAGCAGCACTCGATGGTATTGACGTTGTATATCATCAGGCGGCCGAGGTCGGTGTTGGGCAATCGATGTATGAGATCGTTCGCTATGTCAAAGCAAATGATCTCGGTACGGCCGTCTTGCTCGAAGAGATGATAAAGCGGCCATCGCAGTTTAAAAAGTTGATCGTGGCGTCGTCGATGTCGATCTATGGTGAAGGAGCTTATCATTGTAAAGTTTGCGGATCTGACATTTACCCGTTTCTTCGGTCTAATGAGCAGCTTGCTGCACACGATTGGGAATTCAAATGCGAGAAGTGCGGCGGCCTTCTTGAAACGATCGGCACGCCAGAGGAGAAGCCGCTGTTCCCAACTTCCGTTTACGCCGTGACCAAGCAGGATCAGGAGCAATATTGCCTCGCGGTTGGCCGTGCATACAAAATTCCGACCGTAGCTTTTCGTTATTTCAATGTTTACGGGACGCGTCAGGCTCTCTCGAATCCTTACACCGGCGTTTGTGCTATATTTTCGTCGCGCCTGCTCAATGATCAGGCTCCGACGATATTTGAAGACGGTGAGCAATCGCGCGACTTTGTCCATGTCAGCGACATCGTTCAGGCGAATTTGTTGGCCATTGAAACCGACAAAGGTGATTATCAGGCGATGAATATCGGCACCGGACGGGCGACGTCCGTCAAACAGATCGCCAAACTTTTAGCGAAAGGTCTTAAAAAGGAGATCGATCCTGAAATTGTCGGCAAATACCGGGAAGGCGACATTCGTCATTGTGTGGCTGATATTTCAAAAGCACGAAAGTTGCTTGGCTACGAACCGAAGGTGACGCTCGAGGCCGGCCTTGCCGAACTTCTCGAATGGCTCGGAGAACAGGACGCAGAGGACCGCGTCGAAAGTGCAACAGCCGAACTAGCGGAGCGAAGTCTCGTAAAGTAGTTGTTTTATGTACATTCTTGGATTGACCACGCTTGGTGATTCGGCGGCGGCGCTAATAAAAGACGGTGAGCTTGTCGCGTCCGTTGAGGAAGAGCGTTTTTCGCGTGTGAAGCATCACGCTGGGTTCCCATATCGCTCGATTCAGTTTTGCCTTGATCACGCAAGAATAACGCTCAAGGATGTCGAGCACGTCGGTCATTACTGGAAGCCGTGGATCTTGCGTCACAAGGCAGTTCAGGCCGTGAAGTCGGCATTTATCTCGCGCGATATGTTTAAGGCTCGGGCGGACCGAGGTATCGCTCAGGTTAGCGACAGCTATCTCGGAATGTTCAGACATCCGCAGCGTCTTCGTGAGCATTTCGGGCCGTCAAATTTTAAATTTCACTTTCTCGAACATCATCAGACGCACGCTGCGTCAGCATTTTTTGTCTCGCCATTCGATTCGGCAGCGATCCTCACCTGGGATGGTACGGGCGAGGACACCACGACGCTTTTTTGCCGCGGCAAGGGTAATAAGATCGAGATCCTGAAACGCATCAAACTTCCTCACAGTCTCGGTCAATTTTACTCGGCGGTAACGAATTACATCGGTTTTGATATGTTTGCCGGCGACGAATGGAAGGTTATGGGGCTCGCCGCGTATGGCAAACCAAAGTACGTCGATTTCTTTCGCGAAAAAGTGTTGACCACCAATGGAAACGGCGATTTTCGTTTTAATATAAAGATCCTCGATCACCATTTAGCCAAGCATTACCAATTTCCCGACGCGATCATCAATGAGCTCGGCCCCAGCCGCAAAAAGGGCGAAGAGTTGAGCGAGCATCATTGGGATATTGCGTGTTCCGCTCAAAAAGCACTCGAAGACACAGCTATTTACCTCGTCAAAAAGCTGAAAGAAATGACTGGTGAGGAAAATTTATGTATGGCGGGTGGCGTCGCGTTCAACTCCGTGATGAACGGCCGCATTTTTCATGAGACGCCGTTTAAAAAATTCTACGTCCAACCCGCAGCGGGCGATGCCGGTTGTTCGCTCGGCGCGGCGATGATGGTATGGCATCAAAAACTCGGGAATCCGCGAAAGTTTGTGATGGATCACGCGTATTGGGGTCCAGGATTCACAAATGAAGAATGCCGGGCTGCACTTGAGACTGCTGGTTTGGAATATGAAACTTTGCCTGACGAAGAATTGCTGCCAAAACTGGCGAAAATGATCTCGGAAGGAGCCATTATTGGCTGGTTCAACGGCCGAATGGAACTGGGCCCGAGGGCATTGGGAGCACGAAGTTTTCTCGCCGACCCGCGGCGTGCGGATATGCGCGAAATCCTTAATCATAAAGTAAAACTCAGGGAATGGTTTCGCCCGCTCGCTCCATCGATGCTTGAGGAATATGGCAGTGAGGTTTTTGGTGTCGAGCATCACGATCCATTTATGATCACGGTGATCGAGGTTGCCGAGGAATATAAGGCAAAAATTCCCGCCGTCGTCCATGTTGACGGAACCGCAAGGCCGCAAATGGTGAGCCGTGAGACGAATCCAAGATATTGGCGTCTAATTGATGAATTCAGAAAGATCACCGGCATTCCGATGCTTTTGAACACCTCATTTAATGTGCAGGAGCCGATAGTTTGCTCTCCGCAGGATGCGATCAATACATTTCGAAATGCAAATTTTGATGCGCTCGTGCTGGAGAACAATTTGGTATTGCGCGGGGAGAGTGCGTGATGCTGAATAAGTTTTTGATCCTTGCATGTGTGGTGATAATCGCCCTTGGGCTGTTCGCGGTGCCGTTTCCTGACGGCGCAGTTGCTCTCATGGCGGTCGTCATTTTGTCAGCCATTGCGTTGACGATCTTTCGACGTTTTACCGAAGAAAAGGAATTTGTCACCACGGTTTTTCTCGGTGCTTTGGCATTGAGAATGGGCTTTGGCATTTTGGTTCATATCTTCGAGTGGCGAAGTTTTTTCGGCGGTGATGCGATAGCCTACGATATAAGTGGGGCAAGTTTGGTTGCTGTATGGCTGGGACAGGCCATACAAAGCGATCTCCTGATGTTTCAAAACGATCCGGGGAGCGGCTTTGCGTGGGGGATGACTTATTTCACCGGGTTTATC
>JBKJJR010000239.1:0-6520 GCA_046597835.1 Pyrinomonadaceae bacterium | reverse complement strand
GGCGAAGGGGTCGCAGGTGCGGGCGTTGGAGTCGGTGTCGGTTTTACTGCCGCTGTATACCTCGAGTAATAAAACCAGCCGCCTCCGCCGGCCGCGCCGCCCAGCAAAAGCAGTCCTATTAGCCCTCCCACGATCAGGCCGGTCGACGAAGATGCCTTTTTTGGAACTGTTTTAGGAATATTAACTTGCACGCCTGAAAACGTTTCCGGGTTTGCACTCACGGCAGCAGCCGATGCTTTCGGAAGCTGCTCGGCGGGCGGCGAAACCAAACGCGTCTCCGTTTCTCCGACAGTGTCTCGATGCGATGACATCACGTCGGTCTCTATCCCTGATTGTTTGGGCAATTCTGACGTTGACGGACCGATCACATCCATAGCGTCTAAGGCCGTTGGTGGCGGCTGCGCGCGCGTCGCCATTTCTGAAGGATTTGTTTGTGGGGCCGAGGCTATTACTCCAGCCCCCATATTGATCGTAATGTCGTCGATTTCGTCGGTCTTTTCCTGCTTGAATGCCCTACGCAGCGCCTTTTGCATCTCTGCCGCGCTTGAAAATCGCTGATCCTGCCGCAATTCAACCCCTTTGAGAATAACGTCGGAGACAGCAATAGATATCTCCGGGTTGATCTCATTCAGAGGGATGATAGGGTCCTTGTCGCCCCCAAGCAAGGCATCGGCTCGGGTCAAAGCATCGGCCGGAATGGTGTTCGTTAACAGCTGATAAAGTGTCGCCGAAAGCGAATAAAGATCACTCCTGGCATCAGTCCCCGTGCCGCGGATCTGCTCCATTGACGCAAAATGCGGCGAATACCCGGCGACACTGGCCGAATTCATCGAGTTCCCGGTTGTACTCGAATCAAAATCCTTGGATAAACCAAAATCGAGCAAGACGATGTGATTTTCATCAGTAAGCTTCAGGTTTTGCGGCTTAATATCGCGGTGAACGATCGGCGGCTCGTGTGAATGCAAATAAGACAAGGCATCGAGCATCTGATCGGCCCAGAACATTACCCAACTCAACGGAAACGGTGCGGTCGCATTCTCAAGCCTTTTGGCAAGATCGTCGCCGGAAATATGCTCCATCACCAAAAACTGATCACCGTTTTCCGCAAAGTGATCGATCACTTTTGGAAGAACCGGATGGCGAAGCCGGCCCAGTATCCTGGCTTCTCGCTCAAATGCGCTGCCGAGAGCACTGTTGTCATGGAAAAAAGTACGCTTTAACGCGACCGCGCTGCCCAAACGCTGATCGACAGCTAGATAAACTTCACCCATTCCGCCTTTCCCTATCATCTGAACGACGAGATAGCGGTTTTGGATCATTGAATTAGGAGCAAGTGGTTTCATCAAAAATCAAGAAAACGACCAGAAAATAATAAAAAAATCTATTTAATGCGTAATTTGTCAGGAGTAAGCATTGAGGGCATTCCTGCATGTTGAAAGCAGCGCATATTCCCTTTCACCCGATGCTTACACGGCGTTCCCTTTTTTGTCTCCGCACCGCAGAAGTACATTTCAGCGGCGGCCTCGATCTGCGGCCTTTGCGGTTTTGCCGGCTCTGCTTTCCTACTTTCAGTCCTGCTAAAGTCAGCCGCACTTTGCGTTTCTGAAACGATAGGCATTACCTTATTTCCTACAGCAGGCCCTGATGGGGGAACGTTCTTCGGTGCCGCCTGAGCAACCGGCATCGCTTGTTCTGCAAGTTTTCTTGGATGTCTGGCAAACTGGGAATCGGAGGCATAAGAGCCGCTCCTAAGATATCCGCCAACACCAAACAAACCAATGATCAGTCCTACTGCGACTATAACCCGCGGGATTAGTTCTTGTCCCTTAAATACGGATTCACAGACCGGACAAAAGCGTCGGCTGGTGAAAATTCCCCAGTCGGTCCGTTCGATCTTTTCTCCACAATGTGCGCAAAAATTCGGGCGAACGAGCATCTCCTTTACCATTCAGAAATATAAGCCCTGAAGCTGCTTCTACGAAAATGCCGCTAGGTGAACATCTATCAGGAGTCAATAAAAGTATAAACCAAAAACCAAAAACTGTTAAGCCAAAAGTCACTGTCAACTTATTTTAGTTACACGCTCGATTATACAACCCCACTATATGCTCCGGGCGTCATATTGTTAACATCTAATTATGGTATTTCAAAAAAGATTTTTCCTGCTCCTCTTGATATTAACCGCGACTTTATCGGCTGTTGCCCAAGACGATGATCCGATACGCGTGGATTCGTCGATCGTCCGATTGAATGTCGGAGTCGTAGATCAAAAGGGAAAACCGATAACTAATCTTGTTAAGAGCAGCTTCGAACTGTTCGAGGATGGCACCAAGCAGGAAATCACACGTTTTGAATCAAGCGCGGCTCCCTTTAGCGTCGTCATAGTACTCGATATGTCGGGCTCGACCCTAGGATTTCGGCAAACGATCAGAATGTCTGCGTCACGATTTGTCGACGCCCTTTCTCCTGAGGACCGCATTGCGGTCATTGAGTTTTACACTCCGACCCGAAAAGGCTCAGACCGTAAACCAAAGGTCAATGTTCTTAATGACTTCACGACAAGTCGTTCCACAGTGCTAAATTCCATTAACGTGGCGAACGGCGACGGCCAATCGCCGATCTACAATGCTGTAAATGTGGCCCTTGATAAACTTGGTAAAGAAAAAGGCCGCCGCAAGGCGATCATAGTCCTTACCGACGGCGTTGATACTACTGTTAAGGACAATGACCGCGAGCTTCTAAAATCGATAAAAGATGATCAGGTCGCAGATGCGATCAAACCCGAAACCAGCGTTGTTCTAAACCGCATCCTAAACCGCGCCGATCTACACGGCGTGACGATCTACCCGCTTGCTTTGCCGACTGGCGACCCGGCAAAATTGGCCGACCCGACGCTTCGTCAGATCGCGATGTTCAAAGCCGCTCGCCAGCGTTTGCAAATCGTCGCCGACCGAACGGGCGGAACCCTTAACTCGATAAATCGCCTAGAAGAAATGGGCCGGATATACGCACTGGTGGCCGCAGATCTTCGGACACTCTACACCATCGAATACCAGCCAGCCAACGACAAACGCGACGGGAAATGGCGTTCAATAAAACTCGAAGTTAAAAATCCCGATCTTATCTCACGCACGCGGCCAGGTTACTTCGCGAGGTAGTCCGTGCTTTTCCACTTTTTCACGTTTCCACTTTTTCACCCTTTTTTGATACTCTATCTGTTCGCTGTGCACCCGTAGCTCAGCTGGATAGAGTACTTGACTACGAATCAAGGGGTCGCATGTTCGAATCATGCCGGGTGTACCATTCATTTTCTCTTAATTCCTAAATTACGCATTCGCCTGTAAAGATGACTGCGATCCACGCCAATGACTTCGGCTACCGTGACGACAGACTGGATAGCAGCACGGCCTATCAATTATTTTTTAAGTTTGTCAAAGATACATTGAAGGCCAACCAAATACTGCCTGTTTTTTATTCGGTAATACCTTTTCACCTTAGCGGCATTTCCATTTGCACTTAAGACGATGTCTGCCTGCGCGCTGTTTTCATCGGCCTGGACGTATGTCGGAGGGCCTTCAGCCAGTGTGATCGTAAGTGTGGCCGTATTTCCGATCCACATCTCATCTGTCATGAAGACGGTCGCAGTGATCATAAGAGAGTCCCAAGGAAACTTATAAGATATCGTTGTTAGCTCTTCCTCCCCCATTTTTGGAATGAAATTCGGGAAATCTTTAATTCCACATTTTTCCGGGTTCTTCTCACATTCTTTCAACTGCGCTGGAGTCAAACTATCAATGGGTTTAATTTTATCGGTATCAACAACATATACATGACAGCCTTCTTTGTCATGCTGAGACAGAATCGCAAGTGGAGATATTAGCAGTAAAAACAGTAAACTCATCAAAATTCGAAACATAAACGATTTCTCCTTAGCTAAGATTTAGACATAATACCCAAGCTCCGCATCCTTCGATATAAATGACTGCGATCGACGCCCATTTCATCGGCAGCTTTAGCGACATTGCCGTCGACTTCGGCGAGTTTGTGTTGGATAAATTCGCGTTGGTAAGCGTCGGTCGCATCCTTGAATGTTGGAAAGCGGAAACTTGATGCAGGTATCGCGTCGGAAACATCCATTTCTGGCAGATCATCCGCAGTGACCTTCTGTTTTGCGTTCATTATGACGATGCGTTCGATAGTGTTTTTTAGTTCGCGAACGTTGCCAAACCAATCACATCCCTGTAGAGCCTCGACAGCATCCTCGGCAAACTGTTTCGCCGGCTTTCCGTATTCATGCGAAAATCTTTGATTAAAATGCTCAGTGAGCAGCGGCACGTCTTCGCGCCGTTCGCGGAGCGGCGGGACTTGAAATGGTATGACATTCAGCCTGTAGAATAAGTCAGAGCGAAAATTGCCGTTGTCGATCAAGCTGTCAAGCGGTTTATTTGTCGCGGAAACTACACGGACATCGACCGAGACAGGCGTGTTGCTGCCGACAGGCTCGAAACGCTGCTCTTCGAGCACACGCAGCATTTTGGCCTGCACACGCGGCGACATATCGCCGATCTCATCCAAAAAAAGCGTCGCTCCGTCCGCTATCTCGAACTTCCCTTTCTTCGCCCGCATCGCGCCCGAAAATGCGCCCTTTGCGTGGCCGAACAGCTCCGACTCGACCAATTCCTCCGGTATTGCCGCAGAGTTTATCTCGACAAATGGTAAATTCCTGCGCTTTGATTGGGCGTGTATCGCTCGCGCGACGAGCTCCTTGCCGGTGCCGCTCTCGCCTGAAATCAAAACGCGGCCGTCGGTCGGAGCAACAATCGCGATCTGTTTGCGGAGCGCCCGCATCGCCACCGATTCACCTACCATCACATATTGCTCGGCAAGCTCGGAATTAAGCTGCGCATTCGTGATCTCAAGCTGCCGTTGCCGAACGGCATTTTTTACAGTGACAACCGTTCGCTCCAAACTCAAAGGCTTTTCAATAAAATCGAATGCACCGAGTTTTGTTGACTTTACTGCTGTCTCAATATTGCCATGTCCCGAGATCATCACGACGGCGGCATCGTTACGCTCTTCCTTCAATCTCCGGAGCGTCTCAAGCCCGTCGATACCGTCACCCAGCCAAATGTCGAGCAGAATGCAACTAAAATCCTGTATCTTGATGAGTTCGAGACACGCTTCGCCCGTTGACGCAGTCAGCACGGCGAAACCTTCGTCTTCCAAAACGCCGCTCAATGTGTCGCGTATGCCGAGTTCGTCATCAACTATAAGGATTGCAGTTTTCATTTATCCGTTTGAAGGCAATTCAAGAATGAATTTTGCCCCTTTTGGCTGATTTGCCACAACTTTTATGCGGCCGTGATGTTCGGTAATAATACGATTTACTATTGCAAGACCAAGACCAGTGCCGCGTCCTTTTGTCGAAAAATACGGCTGAAAAAGTTTCTGCAGGTCAACGGGAGCGATCCCTTTACCGTTGTCGGCAACTTCTGCGATCACCATGTCGCGCGCCACATCATAACGTGTCGTTATCCAGATCCGCAGATCTTCTCCCGCCTCTTCAAACGCTTCGATTGCATTTTGAAGTAGGTTCACGAAAACACGCTTCATCTGTTCCGGATCAAGAAATACGTGCGGCAGGCCATCGGCAAGTTCCGTGTCGATATTCGCAAATCGTCCTTCAAAAACAGAAACAGCCTGGACGATCACGTCATTGAGATCGCCCTGCTCCAATTTCGTATCGGGCAAACGAGCAAAGCGTGAAAACTCGTCAACCATTGTTTTGAGCGATGTAACCTCACGAAGAATTGTCGCCGTGCTTTCGCGGACAACATCGCCGATCGGCCCTTTGTCGTCAACGCGTTTTCCGCTGCCGTTGTCGGCGTGCCCAGTGTTGTCAAACCGTTTTGCCAGCCGCTCGGCAGAAAGCTGTATAGGCGTAAGCGGATTTTTGATCTCGTGTGCCATACGACGAGCGACCTCTTGCCATGCAGATGCACGTTGGGCCGAGATCAATTCCGATAGATCTTCGATGACCAAAACAACACCACTGTCTGACGGGAGCTTGGCCGCTGTAAGAGCAACGGTAAGTTCATTTTCCCGTCCGGCATCGCCATTTGAACCTTTACCTTTTAGCGACGTTTGATCCGACGCATGGCCGACACGTCGGGCGCGTGAAAGAAGACGACCGAAAACATCGGCATTTTCATCGCTGATCATCCGCCCGACCTTCGCACCGGCAATGTCGTCATCGTTGAGATGCAGGATCTTGACTGCCGCTCCATTCATCGTGCTTACGCTGCCTTCGCTATCAAAAGAAATAACGCCTGTCGGAAGCGTCTCCAGTATCGTTTCAATATACCGTTGGCGCTGGGCAAGTTCGGCCGCATTCGCCTCGAGTTTGGCGGACATGTCATTGAACGCACTCACTAGAATTGCAAGCTCATCCTCGGCAAGGACATCGACGCGGTGGCCGAAATTACCGGCGGCTATTTCTTCAGCACCTTCGGCAAGCGCC
>JBKJJR010000161.1:0-3278 GCA_046597835.1 Pyrinomonadaceae bacterium | reverse complement strand
CTGTCGTATCTCGCGGCTGCGGGCATCAATGGCGAGTTGATAATTGTCGATGACGGATCGGGCGACGCGACGGCCGAGACGGCGAGATCGGCCTGCGCAAAATTTCCCGACGCGGACACAAAAGTTATCCGTTACGAAGAAAACCGCGGCAAAGGGTTTGCGGTAAAAACAGGCCTGCTCGCCGCCGCCGCCGATACGGCCCTTTTCAGCGATGCCGACTTTTCAACGCCGATCGACAAATTGCCCAAGCTTATCGATCCGATTGTAAACGGCGATTTCGACCTGACATTCGGCTCGCGTGCGATCGACCGAAGCCTTATCGGCACACATCAGCCATGGCGCCGCGAACAGGGCGGGCGCGTAATGAACTTCATAATTCGCACGATGTCCGGCCTGCCGTTCGCCGATACACAGTGTGGATTTAAGGCTTTTAATTTAGTGAAGTTTCGCCCGCTGCTGGACGTTATGAAGATCGACCGCTTCGGATTCGACGTCGAATTCCTATTCGTCGCAAACCATCACAAACTTCGATTAAAAGAAATTCCCGTCCGCTGGAACGACGTCGAAGGCTCAAAGGTCAGCGTCTTTCGCGACACTCGCCGCATGGTGAGCGAATTGGCACAAATTCGCCGAAATGCGGGAAAAGGACTATACGAAAAGTCAAAAAGTCCGTTATAATCGCATTATGACGGAAACAACATACAGAACGCGAGCGAACGAAGTCGGTCAACCACTAATCGACAGCATCCGAACGATGTATGGCGAAAAAGAGATCGAGATCATCGTCATCGAGCAAGAAGATGAAACGGATTTTCTGCTGAAGTCACCGGAGAATCGTGAACAATTGCTTCGTTCGGTCGAAGATATCAAGAACGGTCGAAATCTCGTTACGCCTGATCAGGAACAGTTTCGATGAAGGACCTTGTTTTTCATCGTCGTGCCTTTGATCAATACAGTGAGTGGGCCTTGGCGGACAAGAAACTATTTCGCCGCATCCACAGAATAATTATCGAAACCGCGCGACCCTTTTTCTGGCATTGGAAAACCAGAACCGTTGAGAGGTGATCTTTCGGGATTCTGGTCTAGACGAATCGATAAAAATCATCGACTTGTTTACCAAATTACCGAGTCGCAGATAATTATTGCGTCCTGTAAAAACCACTACCCGTGACCGCACATCTCAACGTCAACATCGACCACGTCGCCACCATCCGCGAAGCTCGCAAGACCATTGAGCCGTCCGTCCTCGAGGCCGCGCGTGTATGCGAACAAGCCGGAGCCGACGGCATTACTGTTCATCTTCGCGGCGATCGGCGACATATTCAGGACCGCGACATCGAGCTGCTTCGCGATGTCGTCACAACTTACCTCAACGTCGAAATGGCCGCGACAGACGAAATGGTCGCCATCGCCATCCGCACAAAGCCCGACGCCGTCTCGCTCGTTCCCGAAAACCCAAACGAGGTCACGACCGAAGGCGGATTAGATGTCGTCGGAAACTTCCAAACTATCAAGTCTGCGATCGAAAAACTAAAAGCCGCCGGAATTTTCGTCAGCATCTTCATCGACCCCGACAACGCCCAGATCGACGCCGCAAAACGTGCCGGAGCGCAACAAGTCGAACTCTGCACTGCCGAATACGCCGAACTATTTGTCGTAACGCAGGCTGCCAGCCTGCCTCTTGCCGATCAGCACACAGCCAACCCCGACATCGCCGCCGAGATCTCACGCATCACCGCCGCCGCCGTTCACGCAGACTCGCTCGGCCTAAAAGTCGCCGCCGGCCACGGTCTCACCACTCGCAACGTCGCCGCCCTCGCCGCAATTCCCCAAATAACCGAATTCAATGTCGGCCACCACATCATCTCCCGCGCCGTCTTCATCGGCCTCAGCCAGGCAGTTAAGGAAATGCTTGCCGCAGTGGAAACTCAATAATCCGTTATTTGTATAGGTCAGATAAGCCCTGCTTTCTCTGCGCGGCGAACAGCCTCAAGCCGTGTCTTCGCAGTCATTTTTCGCAGTATGTGAGCAACATGATTGTTGACGGTGGTGGGACTGATAAACAGCTGTTCGGCGATGCGGGCAGTTGTGTTTCCGTCCGCGATAAGTCTTAGAACTTCGATCTCACGGGGACTGAGTTGGATAAGTTCGGTGGGCGTATTCTTTGGCTTCATTAGCCTCTCAATGCTCACGGAAGGAAGGTCAGTCTCGCTTGCCACAAAATCGCGTATAAGATGTTCAAATCTTTTTTGAATGTCCGCCGGCCTTGCGACATGGATCGTATATTGCGACCTCGAATTGAGTCCGCCCGCAATAAGGATACTCATATTGCACCATCGGCGAGTTCCTTCCGCATCGACCTGAACATCATAACTGCGGATCGGCTGGCAGTTTCGGGCGTGCTGCTTTACATTGCAATCCTCACCGCACTCGCGCCCCGTTTCGTCCTTGCCTTTTAGCACTGCACTACAAGAATTTCCTACCGCTTCGGCTTCCGAAACGCCAAAAAAAGCTGACGATGCTGGATTCCACGCTACGATCAATCCATCCCGATCGAGTGCGTAGGCCGGGTCTGCAGTGCCGTTCACTAAATTTTTTACGTCGTCGAGCCTCATAAAACTATGATTACTTAAATGATTAGAACTAATTATTGTCCCAATAATCACTGAATGCAACCATCAACCTATGGAGAAGGCCGCACGGTCCTTTCCACACAGGAGGCAGTATGTTGCTTAAGATATATATAACCTTGTGGGCGATGCTGGCGCTTGCAGCCGGCATAGTTGCCGTTTCCGGGCACTTTACCCAGTTAACCGCTGTGATTTTTGGATTTGCCTGCATGCCGCTTATCTTCGCAGGCATGATCATCGTCTTGCCCTTATCACTTACAAACGAGCGAAACGCTGAGACGACCAAAAAGCAAGAACCGTCGCGCAAAATACTTAAAAGTGTAATAATGCAGCAAGTGAAAGCTGGAGGCCGATGACATGTCGGCCCGGCCAATTAAGGTGCATCATAAATGATCCAGGTAGAAGAAATGAACACGGCCGAGGCCGAAGCTCTTTTGAAACGCGTCGGCTACGGCCACCTCGGCTGTTCGTTAGACGACGTTCCCTACGTTGTGCCGGTACACTATGTCTTTGATAAACCGGGGTTGTATATCTATACGACCGAAGGGAAAAAGCATGAAATGATTCAACGGAATCCGCATATATGTCTTCAAGTCGAGGACGTTCACAACGAAGATGATTGGAAAAGCGTCGTCGTTACAGGAAAGG
>JBKJJR010000149.1:0-3804 GCA_046597835.1 Pyrinomonadaceae bacterium | reverse complement strand
ATACGATCTGACAGTCCCGCTTGCACGTGTTGTAGCTAATAATAAAAACGATCTACCCAAATTTTTCAAACGCTATCAAATACAACCGGTCTGGCGGGCCGACCGTCCCGCACGCGGACGCTTTCGCGAATTCTATCAATGCGATGTCGATGCTATCGGTTCAAAGTCGATGGTCGTCGAGGCAGAGTTGATGTCGGCGGTGAGCGAGATTTTTAAACGACTAGGGTTTAAGGATGTTACGATCCGTCTTAATCACAGACAGGTATTGACCGACATTCTCGACACAGCCGGCGTGCCTCAGGAACTTCATTCCGACGCATTAATAGCTATCGACAAACTCGACAAGATTGGTTCGGAAGGCGTTGCAAAAGAGCTAAACGATCGAGGCATTTCGGACACGGCGTCGACGATGCTGATGGAGATATTTGCAAAGACGAAAGAGATATTAGATCAGGAAGAAGGCGATATTAATCGCACCATCGTCGCCAATTTATTAAATATCGTAAGCAACGAAACCCTGACCGAACTCGGCCAAATATTGAAATTCGCGGACGAAACGCCGATCCTGATCGACCCAAGCCTCGCTCGCGGATTGTCCTATTACACCGGAGCGATAATGGAGGCCAACGTTCCCGACCTCGCCGGCTCACTCGGCGGCGGCGGTCGATATGACGGCCTGATCGGAATGTTTGGCAAGGAACAAATCCCCGCATGCGGATTTTCTCTCGGTCTCGAACGTATCCTCGTCGTGATGGAAGAAAAGAATATGTTCCCGCCTGAGATCGCAGCTTCAAATTCCGCCGACGTGATGGTCACGATCTGGAACGAAGAAAGTATCGGCGAATCACTGAAACTTGCAAACGAACTTCGCTCGCATGGCCTTCGCGTTACGATTTATCCCGAAACCGACAAGCTCGCGAAACAAATGAAATATGCCGACTCGATCAACGTTCCCTGGGTCTGCGTCCTCGGCGAAAGCGAAATCGCCGAAGGCAAAGTTACGCTCAAAAACATGAAAACCGGCGAGCAAATCATGACAGATCGACTCTCGATCGGCAAGGAAATTGACAAATGACCGATATTGAAAAACATCGACGGAATCAAATAAAAAAGGCGCTAAAAAATGAAGAACGCTTGCGATTTAGGAATTCTTTACCAGCAGAACCCACAGTTATTCGCGATTTTTTTGAATTTCTCGACCCGGAACAAAGATGTGACAATCGCCTGACACGGACTCTCCAGTACATTGAACAAAGGAACTTGCCAAAAAATACGTTCATAAATTGGCTAAATGAAAATGGCGGGTTTTGCGATTGTGAAGTTCTTTTTAATGTTGAAGAGGTTTGGGATGAAATGATGGAGGAGCAATGGCATTCTAGGGTATGAAAGACGAATTCGTTACAAACTATCACGCCGATGCAGTGGACTCGTTCCGTAATTACAAAAAAATGGCCGAGCGTGCCATTGAACAAGTCAGCGACGAAGATTTCTTTGCGCTGATCGACTCGGAAGCCAATTCGATCGCGATCATCGTGAAACACATCGCCGGCAATCTCCATTCGCGCTGGCGCGATTTTTTGACCACCGATGGCGAAAAGCCGGGCCGCAACCGCGACACCGAGTTCGAGCTGATCGGCGACAGCCGCGAATCGCTGATGCGATTCTGGGAAACAGGCTGGCAAACGCTTTTCGGCGCCATCGAGCCGCTGACCGTCGAAGATTTCTCACGAACGGTTCCTATCCGCGGCGAGCCGCACACTATCGCCGAGGCATTAAACCGCCAGATGACACACTACGCCTACCACGTCGGCCAGATCGTCCTGCTTGCAAAGCATTTCGGATCGGCGGATTGGAAATCGCTCAGTGTGCCGAAAAATAGATCTGCCGAATTCAATCAATTCCTCGCCGACAAACAAGCTGCCGGCGAACCCAAGACCAACCGCCTTGAAGCCCCGCTCGAATTTTCAGAAAAAACACCAGAAATTAGGCACGAATGAACCTGAACAGACACGAATCAGAAAATTCCTATCTGTGTTTATCTATGTTAATCTGTGGACTGCTTTTATGAAGTCAATCTCCATCCTCGGCTCGACCGGCTCTATCGGCTGCAACACCCTGAAAGTTATAGAACATCTCGGCGACATGCGTGTTGTGGCTATGGCCGCGGGCCGCAATATGCAGAGATTTGCCGGGCAGATAGCGACTTTTCAGCCCAAGCTTGTGTCTTGTGATGACCAGGAGTGTGCCGAGATATTGGAACGCGAACTTCACGCTCTTGGTGTGACGCCGCCGCGGATCGAGCTTAATTCCGATGGTTTGGTTGCTGTTGCGACACATCCCGAGACAGAGATGGTCGTGTCGGCGACTGTTGGTGCCGTCGGGTTTGTGCCGACTTTGCGGGCGATCGAGGCCGGCAAGTGTGTGGCTTTGGCAAACAAGGAAACGCTTGTCATGGCCGGCGCGTTGATGACCAAGGCGGCTGAAAAGTCGGGTGCAGAGATACTGCCGGTCGATTCCGAACACAACGCTATCCACCAATGCCTGCGGGGTGAAACGCGAAGAGAGGTGAAACGGCTTATTCTCACCGCTTCGGGCGGGCCGTTTCGCGGATCGACAAAGGCCGAGATCGAAAACGCGACTCGCGAAGAGGCACTCGATCATCCAAATTGGAAGATGGGCAATAAGATCACGATTGATTCTGCAACGATGATGAATAAGGGCTTTGAGGTCATCGAGGCAAAATGGCTTTTTGGCTTCGACGCCGATCAAATTTCCGTCGTCGTGCATCCACAATCGGTCGTGCATTCAATGGTCGAGATGGTCGATGGTTCGATAATAGCCCAAATGGGCGTCACCGATATGAAACACGCGATCCAATACGCTCTCACATATCCCAACAGATGCGAGAATTGCCTGCCGCCGCTCGATCTGTCGCAATTGAGCCGTCTGGATTTTGAGGAACCTGACCTTGATCGCTTCCCTTGCCTCGGTCTCGCCTACGATGCTTTGAAGGCCGGCGGCACTATGGCGACCGTTTTAAACGCTGCAAACGAAACGGCCGTTCAGGCATTCCTCGACGGCAGGATCAAGCTTTCCGAGATCGCGCAGATTAACGCACGCGTGATGCACGCTCATGAAAACACCGAAGCCGACGATCTCGATACGATATTGGCAGTCGATCGTGCCGCTCGACTCGCAGCGGGCGAACTTTTGTCCGCAAAGGCCAGTTCAGCCGCGATCGTAAATTAGATTGACTGGAGTTGAGTGGCGTTTTACACTTTTATTTACAACTTGGCCGACCGGCAGTGTGTCTAAGTTAGAGTTTTTATGACCGATATATTAATTGCAATTTTAGCTATTCTCTTTGTTCTGGGTGTTGCCATCAACATTCACGAACTTGGCCACTTTTTTGTCGCCAAATTTTTTGGAATGCGCGTCGAGGCATATTCGTTCTTTGGCCTTGGCCCGCGTCTTTTTGGCTTTAAGTATGGGCACACTGATTATCGCGTCAGCGCGATCCCGCTCGGCGCGTATGTCAAGCTTTACGGGGACGAAGCAACCGGGCCGCTCGAGGGCGGCGAATCAAAAGGTGATCCCGTACCGGAATCAGAGCTTTACGAACTGCGCCCCCGTTGGCAGAAATTCCTCGTGATGCTCGGCGGTCCGTTCATGAATATTGTGCTTGCACTGGCGATCCCGTTCACGCTGGCGCTTGTTTACGGCGTTCCAAATAATCCTGCCCCAATAGTCGGTTTTGTAAAAACCGACGGGGCGGCAGACAAAGCGGGCATAAAGGCAGGCGAC
>JBKJJR010000114.1:0-7862 GCA_046597835.1 Pyrinomonadaceae bacterium | reverse complement strand
CAGCCTGCCGCTTAGCGACCTGGCCAACCAGACGATTTCCGTCTTTGGTAAACGCAACGACCGACGGCGTCGTGCGTCCGCCCTCGCTATTTGTAATCACGACGGGCTCGCCGCCTTCCATAACGGCCACAACAGAATTTGTCGTACCCAGATCGATCCCTATAATTTTGCCCATAATTTTATTCTCCAAATATCTATAATTACTGTGCTCAGTATAAATCTGATAACTTGAGCATAAAGTGATGATAATAGTTGAGTGTGTGGTTGTCAAGTTTAAAATCAGGTCGCTGAAACGGGCCAAATTGCCCCAAAAATGCGGGGCGGACGTTTGTTAAACGGTTGATAATCAACAAGTTACAAGAAAAAAGCGTCCCCCCACGGACGTTAAGAGGCAAGATCTGCCCAAAAGGACGCTAAAAGCATACTCGAGGCGACGTTAAATGGACGCCCAACGGACGCTTCCATATTGAAATTTTCTGACGTTGCCGGGGACGGCCTTCGTCGTCGATCCGCGGTGTCGTCGATGGCATTTCCTCGTCGTTGTCGTCGCCGGCGTCGGCGTTTCCGTCGTTGTTATTTTCGTGCTATAACAAATTTGTTTTCAAACGATGCACGGAGGCCAAATGAAGAAATTTTCCCTATTGCTGATCTGGGTCCTGCTCGCGATGCAGTCGTGTTCACAGGATGCAGCAAATGCCAAACGAGTTACCGCACCACAGAATGCAAATCGTGCGGTCCAAGCTCCGAAGGGCGAGAAGTCGTCGGCTGACTACATGCGCGAGGGCGAAGATCTTTTCAACGCATATAATTTTGAGGGAGCGGTCGCGCCGTATCAACGGGCACTGGATCTCGAGAAAAAGGATCGTAAGCTCGACCGTGAGCGCTGGATCACTCTGATAACCGATCTTGCGACGGTGTACGGTTTGACGGACGATCTCAAACACTCGCGCGAAGTCCTCGACTACGGCATCGAGCAAGAGCCGACCTACCCGATGTTCTACTACATAAAGGCGTGCAGCTATGGAGTAAAGAACATCGAATACGACGCGCTCAAAAACCTCCGCCTCGCATTCCAATACAAAGCCAACGCCCTAAAAGACCAACCCCTCCCCGACCCCGCAACCGACCATTCGTTTGAAGTGCTGATGAAAAAAGAAAAGTTCCAAAAGGCAGTCGCGGAGATGAAAGCCGGAAAATAAAACGAGATGCATAATTGCTAAAGTTGAGAAGCGGAATATCGTTGCTTCTGTGCAACAAGTGCTATATACTATACTTTGTGGGTGAGTAAATAAATGGAAAAAATTCCGGGAATTACGGAGATTGGATCTTGGTCTGAGATCAAGTTACAAATCGTGCGCGAGTACGCTGAAAAGTACTCGGTTGTTCTTTCCAAGCAGAGCTATATAAAGCACGACTACATTGACGCGTTTGCTGGTGCAGGCATTCATTTATCGCGCGAAACAAAAGGTATTATTCCGGGAAGTCCGCTCAATGCTTTGTATGTAGAACCACCTTTTAATGAGCTATATCTCATTGACTTGGACGGAAAAAAAATTGATATTCTTTCCGACCTTACGAAGGATCGACAGAACGTTCACATCTATCAGGGCGACTGCAATAATATTCTTCTTAATGAAGTATTTCCTAAGGTTCGATACGACGATTATCGACGAGCATTATGTTTGTTAGACCCCTATGGCCTTCATTTAAACTGGGAAGTAATAGCTACAGCGGGTCGGATGAAGTCTGTGGAAATATTTCTGAATTTTCCAATCATGGACATGAATCGAAATGTCCTTCTAAAGAAGTCAGAATTAGCCAATGAAAAAGAAAGTGAAAGAATGACGGCCTTTTGGGGAGACGAAAGTTGGAAAGATGCAGCTTATGTTGAATCCGCTCAGGGAAGTCTTTTTGGTCCGGCGGACATGGAAAAAACTACAAACGATGCTATAGCCGAATGTTTTCGCCAACGATTAAGAAATGAGGCGGGATTCAAGTTTGTGCCTAATCCTATCAAGGTCAAGAACTCGATCGGCGCAACCTTGTATTATTTGTTCTTTGCATCTCACAATGAAACTGGGACTCGGATTGCCGAACATATTTTAAACAACTACAAGTGACATTTATCGTAGGAACCTATGGCCTCGAATTCTTCAATTGAATGGACGGAATCAACTTGGAATCCTGTGACAGGCTGTAACAAGATCAGTCCGGGTTGTAAGAATTGTTACGCTGAGCGCATGTCCAGACGGCTCAAGGCTATGGGTCAGCGGAACTACCGAAATGGATTCAAATTGACCTTGCAGCCGCATATGCTGGAGCTACCCCTTCGTTGGAAAAAGCCGCAGACAATCTTTGTGAATTCAATGAGCGATCTGTTTCATAAGGACGTTCCGCTTGAGTACGTTCAAGATGTATTTGATGTTATGAAACGGGCGCATTGGCATCGGTTTCAAGTGTTGACAAAACGTGCTGACAGGCTGGAACAATTGGCACCACTATTGGAATGGGCGCCGAATATTTGGATGGGCGTTTCGGTTGAGAGTCAGAAGTATGTTTCGAGAATCGATCACTTAAGACGGACAGGAGCGGTGACAAAGTTTTTGTCGTTAGAGCCGCTGATTGGGCCTCTCAAGGATCTTGATCTGAGCGGAATCGATTGGGCGATAGTGGGCGGTGAGAGCGGCTTTGGCGCAAGGCCAATGCCGCTAAACTGGGTTACCAGCATTCGCGAACAATGCCTCGACGCCGGCGTTGCGTTCTTTTTCAAACAATGGGGCGGCGTTCAGAAAAAACGGCACGGCCGCGTCTTGGAAGGCCGAACTTGGGACCAAATGCCCAAATCAGTTCCGACGCGTATTGCGGCCTGACGCATTTTATTCTGAGGTTGTTTCCCATCGGTGGCCTTCTTAAACGCACTAACTGCTTTTTCTAACGACTCCCAGTTAGACTTGTTCGTTGGGATGCCGCGGCTATTTTGTTGCTTCGGGTGAGATAATTTCGAGGAGCGCTTGGATCTTTTCGAAGAGGTCCTTTAGATTGTCGGGCGATGACAAATCATCCTTATCACCAACGGTGGCGACATTCTTGAGCTTTGCCAAAACATCCTGAGGAAAATCGGGCGGGGCCGAGAGTGTAAGGTCGCGGATCTTATTTAGGGTAAGCTTGAGACTTGCGCCATCGAGTTTATCGAGGTTTTCGGGCCCGCTTGCGGACACCATTAACCACATCATCGAACCGAATATGTCGCCCAGATTTTTACCTAGTTCAAATTGCCACTGACCAGATTCGGTCAATTTGGAACGAATCGATGACAGCGCTGTGTCAACGGCCTCAAGACGTTTATCCACTGACAGCTTTTCCATAGATTGCAGAGCTTTAAGTTCAGGGCCAAATTCTCCAAAATCTATATCATCCTTAAAAAGATTCTTCTCCTCAAAGGCCTCCTTAAATTTGTCGATATCCGAGGCGAATGAGCGAATAATTGTGAGGAAGGCAGAAACACCGAGAACCTTTAATTTTTCTTCATTACTCCTTTCGGCCACGAAATTGTAAACGATCACGCCGCTTACTTTAACAGGCTGACCAGATAATCGAGTCGGCGAAAAGGTCGCTTTGAGTGCCGCGGTCTCGGCGGCGACCCGAAGCGAGATGTTTTTATTGGGGCCGCTGACAGCATTGGCAGAAACTACTTTCCCAGCTTCGTCGATTATCACCTGTACAGTGACCTTACCGCTGAGTTTTGCCCTTCGAGCGTCGTCGGGATAATCCGGTTTTGGAAGAGTCAACGCATTTCCATTCAAAATTCCTCCGGAAATTTGCTTGATCGGTTTTTTTGTCTGTGCGCCAACAACTGAGTAAATCGACGAGATCAAAACTACAGCAAGGATCCAGCGGCGGAAAATTGTTAAGCCCAATTTCATAATTTCCATTATTCTCATTATTCTATTATATGCAAAAGATTGCGAATTCGTTCATTTCGGAAGGACGGCAACCGAAAAATTGCTCTCGGTGACGCTTGGCGATACGGTGACGTTTTATCTGGAAAAGTTGGGGTCAAAAAGTCGGGCTCAGGCTACGATACCGCGATTCTAATTGGGGCGGCATAGCCGCGGCTGATGTTCTTTGCCGCAACGGAAAGGCATAGCTGTTTCCGCACATCTGTGGGCGGAGCCCGGAATTACTGTATACTTACCCAACATGGACGAACGAGA
Source organism: Pyrinomonadaceae bacterium (assembly GCA_046597835.1). Lineage (GTDB taxonomy): Bacteria > Acidobacteriota > Blastocatellia > Pyrinomonadales > Pyrinomonadaceae > OLB17. The sequence goes on along the minus strand of JBKJJR010000114.1, from coordinate 3,648 downwards.
AGTGATCGCTGAGCGCTTGATCTGGGCGGTTGATAGGGATGGGCGTGGGTTTGATGTCGCTTTGATGATCGGGAAGCCTTATCGGGCCGACTCGCTGGAAAATTACTGGAGGTGTCCGGTGGCGATGATCGGTTTACACGGGCGGTTTCCCGACATGTACGGTGACGATTCGTGGCAGGCGCTTGTTCTAGCAATCGACCTGACAAAAACGCTTCTCCGAACTTTTGTCGAAGTTAACGGTGGGAAGCTGCATTTCGAGAAAGATGGGCCCGAAGGAACCGTAGACGAGATATTTGGCATTCCCTACAAAGAGCCTGAACCGGACGGACCGCTGACGGACGAAGAACAGAAACGTGTCGATCAATTATCGGCCGAAGAAATTCAAAAGATCGACGATGCGCTAATGGCTGAAGCGTCGACCCAATTTCGCAAGGTCGCCCGCGTTGTCGGATTCTCGATGATGAACCTTGAAAATCGGTTCAAAGGTATCCCCGACAGCTTCTACGCCTCCCGGGCCCGAAAGCTCGTCGAAGAAGGCCGCTTGGTAGCACAAGGTAATCTCGAGTTCATGCGTTTCAGTGAGGTTAAATTGCCTGATTGATCCATTGGCGGCCCACGGCGGCGTAGCCGGGGATTATTTTCTTAGGCTGGACGGAAAGGCATAGCGGTTTCCGCTCGGCGATGGGCGGAGGGCGATGGGGATAGAACGCGGATCGGACGGATTGGACGGATTAAGACGGATCGAGGGAAATATTAAAATTGCTGATTGGTGGGTGGTCGAATATTTTTCGTTTGTAGTCGGCGGTTTGGCCGAAGTTTAGGAGGAGGCCGACTTCGATCTCGGTTGCTCGGAGGTAGTTGAGGAGTTGGGCTTCGTGAGCGGGAGAGATCGCGGCGGCGGTTTTTAGTTCGACTATCACGACGTTTGCGACGACTAGGTCTGCAAAATATTCGCCGACTAACCGGCCCCGGTAGAACACGTTTATTGGTTTTTGCTGCTCGACGGCCAGGCCAAGTTCAAGTAGTTCGATAACGAGCGCATTTTCGTAAACTTTTTCTAAAAAGCCGTAGCCGAGCGAATTATAAACGGTGTAGAACGATTTTATTATCGCTCCCGTGGTATCGGAGTGTTTCAGTTTGTCCATTGAATTGACAGTAACATGGAACACGGATTAGACGGATTAGACGGATTTGCACGGATATGAATTCTGGTTTTAGGTCGGTGTGAATCCGTCAAATCCGTCTTATCTGCGTTCTATCTCTTTGTCAGCTTCGCGCATGAGGCGGGCGACGTGGAAGATGTAGTGAATTCCCGAAAATACGGCGAAGGCGGCTACGGTGGTGTAAACGGTGGGCAGGTAAAAGCCGCGAAGAGACGGCCAAACGGCGGCAACCAAGATAAGAATAACGCCGGTGACCTGGACGAAGGTGCTGGCTTTGCCGAGCCACGACGGTTGGAAGCCGCGAAAGCCCGTCATTACGTTTATCGCTCCGGCGACGGCGATGATGGCGATGTCGCGGCCGATGACTGCTGCCGTGACCCAGAAGGGAACCGGTAGGTGCCGGCCGGGCTCCAACATCCCCGGTATTGTTAACATAATAAAAGCGGTCGTCATCAACAGTTTGTCGGCGACCGGATCGATGATCGTTCCCAACTCGGATTCCTGCTTCATCCTGCGTGCGATAAATCCGTCGATGCCGTCTGAGACGCCGGCTATCGTAAAGATGACAAGCGCCCATCCAGCCCGGTTATAGACCAGGAAGATCGCAAAAACCGGAATGAGCGCAATGCGCAAGAAGGTTAGGATGTTTGGAAGAGTCAGGACTTTTGTAGAAAGGCCGTCGGACATTTAGAGTACTTAGGGCTTTGCCCATCTATTTGAGGAAAAGCTGTGCTTTTCCTAGAGCGTTAAAAATATGATTTTGCGGCTGTGCCGCCCGTTTGTCCAATACACGGCGGCGTAGCCGCAAGAATTTAATAAGATAGGACGGAAAAGCATAGCTTCTCCGCAAATAGAGCGGCCAAGCCGCATTCCGCATTTAAGAACACTTAAGTTCCAGCAAACTTATCTCGGGCGGGCATTGGTAACGCATCGGCACGACGACGGTTCCGATGCCGCGGGTGATGTAGATCTGCGAATTGCGGCGTTTATGCAATCCGGCTTTGCGGCGGCGCGGGATGATGTTCTTTTCGGTGTCGCGGAGACGTATCTGGCCGCCGTGCGTGTGGCCGCTGAGTGTCAGATCGACGCCGACGCGCGCGGCTTCGCGAAAGATGACCGGGTTATGGGCGAGGAGCAGTTTCATCTCGTCAGGAAACGAGCCGCGAAGCGCGGCCGGAAGATCGGTTTTGCCGGCCATATGATCATCGACTCCGGCGAGCCAGAACGAGCCGCGACGCGTCTCGAAGCGGAAGCCTTCGTTGATAAGAACGTTTATGCCTTCACCGCGAAAGAGGTGCGTGACGAGGCCGGCGTCGGTCCAATGGTCGTGATTACCGAGGCAGGCATGGATACCATGTTTTGCCTTGAGCTTGCCAAGCTCGGCGGCGACGGGCGGGATGTATTCGCGGTCATGCGAGACGTAATCGCCCGTAAGCAGAAACATATCGGGCTTTAGCCGATTAGCGATCTTTACGGTACGTTTGATGTGTTCGAGGCTCGTTAAAGGGCTGTGATGCGTGTCGGATAAATGGATGATCTTGAAGCCGTCAAGCTTTTTTGGCAGGCGTTCGAGATATATCTCGACGCGTTCGAGCGACAGGCTGTTTGCCTCGTCCAACGCGATCTTCGCCTTCTTTGACCAATTGCCGGCAAATTTGCGGATCGGAGCTTCGCTTGCGACATATTCGTTAATGCGAGTTGAGAGCTTTACTCGTTTTGTGGCGGTATTGTCCATTCGGGGTATTTGCGATTATATAGTCTTGGCCTCGACATCACAAAGCCGACACTTTCAGGAACTTGCGTTTGCCGACCTGAAATAAGACGCCTTCTGAATTGATAACGATGTCCGCATTTGCAGCTGTGGCCTTTTCGCCATTGACCTTCACACCGCCTTGCTCGATCAGGCGGCGGGCTTCGCCTTTTGAGGCGGCGAGACCTGTGTCGGCAAGCAGGTCGGCGAGTTTGTAAGTGCCCGCTGCGATTCGTTTTTCTTCTATTTCGTCCGGAATTTCCTTTTGCACAAAGCGGCGGTTGAAATTCTCCTCGGCAGCATCGGCATCTGATGCAGAATGAAAATCGGCGATGATAAGTTTGGCGAGATTTACTTTTATGTTTCGCGGATTTTCACCGGCATCAATCTGAGATTTCAGATTTGAAATTTCAGATAAAGATAAGTCTGTCAACAATTCATAATATTTCCACATCAGCTCGTCCGAGATCGACATCACCTTGCCGAACATTTCGCCGGCGGGCTCTGTAATTCCAATGTAATTACCGAGCGATTTCGACATTTTGTTGACGCCGTCGAGGCCTTCGAGCAGGGGCGTGGTGATGATGACCTGCGGCTCTTGGGCAAACTCGCGTTGAAGGTTGCGGCCCATCAGCAGGTTGAATTTTTGATCGGTTCCGCCCAGCTCGATGTCCGATTCGAGGGCTACCGAATCGTAACCCTGAACAAGCGGATAGAGGAGTTCGTGGAGCGAGA
>JBKJJR010000041.1:0-4965 GCA_046597835.1 Pyrinomonadaceae bacterium | reverse complement strand
CCCGAGTTATTTATGTCGTCCATCTCGATGCGGCGCCCGGCTTCCCGAGCGAGGATCAATATTTTTCGGGCGACATCGGTTCCGTTGAGATCAAGTCGCGGATCGGGCTCGGTGTAGCCTTCCTCTTGCGCCTGGCGAACGATCTCGGCGAAATTTCGGGTGCCGTCGTAATTGTTAAAGACAAAATTCAGCGTGCCGGAAAGTACGGCTTCGATGCGGTTAACTTTGTCGCCGCTGCGGAGCAGATCGTTAAGCGTATTTATAACGGGCAGGCCGGCGCCGACATTTGTTTCAAAGAAAAAGTTTGTTCCGAATTCGCGCGCCGTATCTTTGAGATGTAGATAGTTTTCGTAGCTCGATGACGCAGCGATCTTGTTGCAGGCGATCACTGAAATGCTCTTTGCGAGAAGTTTCGAATAGACTTCTACGACTTTAGGGCTGGCAGTGACATCCACAAAGATCGAATTGCGCAAGTTTCGTTCAATGATCGTATCGGCGAGTGCAGCAATGGTTAGTTCAGGAGCGTTTTCAAATTGTGGGCTATACGTTTCGAGATCAACGCCCTCGTCGTCGAGAATTGCGCGCTTACTGTTAGCTAAACCGACCACGCGGATATTTAGCCGCATCTCATCGAGCAAATGCTGATGCTGAATACGGAGCTGCTCGAGCAGCTTGCCGCCGACGGTGCCCACGCCTGCTACGAAAAGATTGATCTGTTTATTGCCGTCTGAAAAGAATTCTTCGTGCAGCGTGTTGACGGCTTTTTGGACGTCTTTTGACGAGATTATAGCTGAGATGTTTCGTTCGCTTGAGCCTTGGGCGATGGCGTGAATGTTAATGCCGTTGTGGCCGAGCGTGGTAAACATTTTACCGCTCACGCCCGTGTGCTCCTTCATTTTATCGCCGACGAGCGCGAGGATCGAAAAGCCGCTTTCGACTTTTAGCGGGTCGATCCTGTTGACGTTGATCTCGTATTCGAATTCGAGATCGACAGCGCGTTTTGCATTTTCCGCGTGCTTTTCCTCAATGGCGACACAGATCGAGTGTTCAGACGAACTCTGCGTTATAAGGATAACGTTTATCTGCGAGCGCGACAGCGCGTCAAACAGACGTTTTGAAAAGCCGGGAATACCGACCATGCCGCTGCCTTCGAGACTAAGAACCGTTATGTTATCGATACTTGTAATACCGCGGATCATTTCCTTTTCGGTGTTAGAAGCAGCTCCGATCAGCGTGCCTGCGTCGTCCGGCGCGAACGTATTCTTAATCAAAATCGGAATGCCTTTGGCCATCACGGGCTGGATCGTCGGCGGATAAATCACCTTTGCCCCAAAATGGGACAGTTCCATCGCTTCGCGGTAAGTAATATGCGAGATCTGCCGGACGTTGCGGACAAAACGCGGGTCGGCAGTCATCATTCCCGACACGTCCGTCCAGATTTCAAGCACATCCGCTTCAACAGCGGCGGCGATGATCGCCGCCGTGTAATCGGAGCCGCCGCGGCCCAGCGTCGTTGTGTACCCTTCCGCATCGGACGCAATAAAGCCAGGGAAAACATGGAGTTTCGCCGGCGACGTCTCAAAATACTCTTTCATGCGTCGATTGGTCTCGGGAAAATCCACCGAACCAGATCCGTGATGTGAATCAGTTTTAATAACGAGGCGGCTGTCCTTCCATTCATTTTCCAAACCGGCTTTAGTAAGCTTTGCGGACACGATTTGGGTAGAGACGATCTCGCCAAAACTCAAGATCCGGTCGAGGGTTTTCGGTGACAGTTCGCGCACGAGTCGTACGCCTTCGCAGAGGTTTTCAAGTTCTTTTATTGTGGTTTCGACAAATGTCAAAACCGCCGGTTCCCCGCCTGTGGGGAAAAGCTCTCGAATGGTATCGACATGGCGCTTGCCGATATTGCTGAGAATTTCGATATACCCGTCGTCCCCGCGCTCGGCGGAATGTCCGGCATCGATAAGCGAATCGGTCGTGCCCTGCATCGCCGAGAGAATGACCGCGCAAGTATCTGTTTCGCAGGCCCGGCGAATTATCTCAATTACCTTCTCGATCGTTTCAGCGCTTCCAACGGATGAACCACCGAATTTTAGAACCTTCATATTTTGCTAAGCAGTAGGGCTTTTAGATCATCGTATTTTACGTCCATTTCGATACTCTGCTTTTCTTGCGAGAACAAAGATTCGACCGATTTTGGTATTGCGCCTTGAGTGCCGATTATCTCACGAACCGAATCGAATTTCACAGGATGAGCGGTTTCCAGAAACATGCCCTTACACTCGTTATGCCGGCTGAGGTGATCAGATAATGCACGAAAGCCGACTGCTCCGTGCGGGTCAAGGATATAGCCATTCGATCTGTACACTTCCACCATTGTTTCGGCGGTCGTTTCATCTGAAATGCTAACGGCTTCAAGTTTTTCCGCAAGATCGACAAATCTATTGTCAAATATTTCGAGAATACGGACAAAATTGCTGGGCGAACCGACGTCCATCGCATTTGACAGCGTGGTGACAGATTGTTTCGGCTGATACTCCTCGGTTTGCATAAATCTGGCGACGACGTCGTTAGCGTTACACGCTGCGATAAATTTCTTCACCGGCAGGCCTGAAATATGGGCGAGAATGCCTGATGCAAGATTGCCGAAATTGCCGCTTGGCACTGAAATCACCGGCGGCTCGCCCGACCACTGTTTCAACGCGTAAAAATAATAGAATTGCTGGGGCAGCCAGCGAGCCACGTTGATTGAATTGGCCGAAGTTAAATGAACTTTGGACTGCAATTCAGCATCTGTTAAGGCCTGTTTCGCCAATGCCTGGCAATCGTCAAAATTGCCATGTAATTCCAATGTAGTTACATTTCCGCCCAGCGTCGTTAATTGTAATTCCTGAACTTTGCTAACCTTTCCCTTCGGATAGAGAATAACGACCTCGATGCCCTCGACCCCATGAAAACCAGCCGCAACCGCTCCACCGGTATCACCAGATGTAGCGACGATCACAAACGTTTTTTCGGTCCGACCGCGTAAAAAATGCTGCAGGCATCTGCTCATAAAGCGCGCGCCGACATCCTTGAATGCGAGCGTCGGCCCGTGGAAAAGTTCCAGAGCCTGAATGCGGTCCGTTATGGCAACGAGCGGAAAGTCGAAATTGACGGTCTCAGAACAAATCTCAAACAGAGTTTCCTCGGGTATTTCGCCGTCAACGAAAGGACGGATCACATCGAACGCGATCTGTTCATTCGCCTGATCGGACATGGTTCGTAGCCATTTATCTGATAATCGCGGTATATCGGACGGGAAATACAACCCTTTGTCAGCAGGCTGACCGTTGAGGAGCGCATCCCGGAACGAAACATGAGGCGATGTGCGGTTTGTGCTAAAGTAATGCATCGTTGAGAATACCGAGTGAAAACGTAAAGATAATAATGATATAACGCTTTTCAATATTTATTAAAACATGGACGAAGTAAAGGTTTTATCGCCAGCCACGGTTTCTAATGTTGTTTGCGGCTTTGACTGTCTCGGCTTTGCGTTGGAAGCGCCGTGCGACGAAATGACAGTGCGTAAGATGGATGAGCGGGCGGTACGAATTACCAATCGTGATAATTACGGACTACCGACCGATCCGACGAAGAATGTCGCTGGTGTTGCTCTGCAAGCACTGATGGCCGCCGCGCAGATCGATTTTGGGTTTGATGTCGAGATCACAAAGCACATAAAACCCGGCAGCGGTGTCGGTTCCAGCTCTGCAAGCTCATGCGGCGCGGTCGTGGCGGCAAACCGGCTATTAGGCGACCAGTTTTCAAAACTCGAGCTTGTCCAATTTGCTATGGAAGGCGAATTCCTCGCATCCGGCTCTCGCCATGCGGATAACGCCGCGCCGTGCGTTTATGGTGGTTTTACGCTTGTACGTTCAACCGACCCGTTGGATATTGTCTCGCTTGAGTTCCCACCGCTATTTGCGACGGTCATTCACCCGCAGATCGAGATAAAAACCGCGGATGCGAGGGCTATTTTGCCTGAAATGGTGCCGCTAAAGGATGCCGTACGCAATTGGAGCAATCTCGGATCGTTCGTTGCCGCTCTTGCAAAAGACGATCTCGATCTACTCTCGCGTTCGATGATGGATAAAATTGTCGAACCCGTCCGCAAATCGCTTATACCGAAATTTGACGAGATATGGTCTACGAGTCTGGCTGCCGGAGCCCTCGGCGGCGGCATATCAGGCTCAGGGCCGTCGATCTTTATGCTGAGCAAAACTCAGGAAACCGCTCAAAATGTCGAGTCGGCAATGCATGAGGTCTATTCAAAGACCGGCATCGAATTCAACATTTATGTATCCAGAATTCACCCTGCCGGCGTGCGGTTCATCTAGTGCGACCAACCCGTGCTGTTTTGAAACGCGTCAAAACTGTTAATATGTTGTTGGGATGCTGACGAGAGAATTAGAGGAAACATTAAATCTTGCGGTCGAAGAGGCTGTTAAGCATAAGCACGAGTTCGTGACGCTTGAGCATTTGCTTTTCGCTTTGCTTGAAGATTCGGCCGCGCGGGAGATATTGTTCAACTGCGGAGCTGAGATCGGTGAACTGTCGCGGGCATTGATAGAGTATTTCGATAACGAGCTTGAAAAACTACCAAGCGACTCCACGTTGATGCCAGAGCTTACCTCGACATTTCAGTCGACCATTTCGTACGCGGTGTTACAGGCCGAGGGCAGCGGACAAGGTGCGGTCGATGGCGGCAATATCCTTGCGGCAATGTACCAGGCTGAGCAGTCTTACGCGGTTTATTTACTTTTACAGCAGGGCGTTTCGCGACTCGATATTCTCAATTACATTTCGCACGGCATCTCCAAGGTCGATTCGGACGAGTTGCTTCCTGACGGCGTGGAAGAAGACGACGAATTCGGCAACCCGGCCCAACGCAAAAAACCGCTTGAAAGTTTTTGCGTCGAG
>JBKJJR010000124.1:0-2863 GCA_046597835.1 Pyrinomonadaceae bacterium | reverse complement strand
TCGCAGGATGCGGCGTTCATCGCGAGGTTCGCGGCGGGGCTGACCGGCTTTGGAAACACGGGTGCGTGGAAGTTCTTCGTTACTGGCGCACCTTCGCCGCTGCCGACACCGCCTCAGGCCTACAACGACAGCCGCATATACGCTTCGGTCACAAGCAGCCTGACGGGCGAGGACTTTGTCGGCATTCTGGTCGGTGAAGTTTCGGGCAACTATAATCCGGCAACGCATCCAAGACCAGGAACAGTTGTCGGTGGTCAGATGTCAGTTGTCAGTGAGGAACGCGGTGCTACGGAGCAACCGATCACGGTTACTGCTCAGCCTGCTGTAGGCGGGACGGACAAAGAGATCGTCGTTCCGGTCAGCGTTGAGGGCGTTACGGGCAAGGACGTTATCTCGTACGAGTTCAACCTTAGGTACGATCCGGGCGTGATACAACCTTTAGAGAATCCGGTTGACGTGGCGGGAACGGTGAGCCGTGGGCTTTTGGTTGTGACGAATGCAGTTGAGCCGGGACTGTTGAGAGTTGTGGTTTATGGTCCGATGCCGATAGATGAGGACGGTGTTTTGTTAAATCTCAGATTCGTGGCTGTCGGCGCGGCCGGCTCGGTTTCGCCAGTGACATTTGAGCGGGTGATGTTTAATGAGGGCGAGATTCAATCGATAATTGAGAATGGAGAATTGATAATTGGGAATTGAATGCAGGCGGACATTCTTAATTTTCCATTATCAATTATTCCGTGTTCCGCCCTTACTGACGTGCGGGCTTGTGTAATGTTCGGGCTCCGGAACGGGTTTATTTGGTTAATCCAACCTGCGTCAGGGCGTAGGCGTATTCGAACGCTACCTCTTTTAACTGATCGTAGCGGCCGGAGGCTCCGCCGTGGCCGGCTCCCATATTTGTTTTGAGCAGGATGACATTGTCGCTGGTTTTCATTTCGCGTATCTTTGCAGCAAATTTGGCGGCTTCCCAGTACGGGACCTGACTGTCGTTCAGCGAGGCCTCGATGAGCATATTTGGATACGGCTGTGCCGTGACGTTGTCGTACGGCGAATATTGCACCATATAATCCCACGCTTTTTTCTCATTTGGATTGCCCCATTCGATCCATTCCTCAGAGGTTAATGGCAGGCTGGCGTCGAGCATTGTGTTCATCACATCGACGAACGGCACTTGTGCGATCGCGGCGTGAAACGTGTCGGGCGACATATTTACAACACCGCCCATCAGCATTCCGCCGGCGGAACCGCCTTGTATCACCATCCTGTCGGCTGACGTATATTTATTGGCCTCGAGCCATTTTGCGCAGTCGATAAAATCATAAAACGTGTTCAGCTTTTTGAACATTCGCCCATCGAGGCGCCATTTCTCGCCCATCTCGCCGCCGCCGCGGATCTGCGCGATCGCGTAGATCATTCCGCGATCCACAAGCGAAAGCCGCGCGCTCGAAAAATAGGGAGTCATCGACAAACCGTACGAGCCGTAAGCATACAGCAGCATCGGAGCCGAACCGTCGAGTTTCGTTCCCTTTCGCATCATTACGACGATCGGAACCTTGACGCCGTCGCGGGCCGTTGCCCATACGCGTGTTGTTTCGTATTTGGTCTTGTCGTAGCCGCTCGGAATTTCCTGCTGCTTGATAAGCGTGCTTTTTCGAGTTGCAAGATCGAATTCGTATGTTGAATTCGGCGTGATCATCGACGCATAGATATATCGAATGACCGGCGTATCATAGTCAGGATTGTTGCCCAGGTTGATCGTGTAAACATCTTCGGGAGTTTCGATTCGCTGCTCCCCGCGTTTTTTCTTTTGGTCGATCACGCGGACATATTCGAGGCCGTTCTCGACTTCGGACACAACTGCATGGCCCTTGAAAAAGCTGACACTCTCGATCTTGATCGCGGGATCGTATGCTATAAAGTCTGTCCAGTTTTTCTCGCCCGGATCATTCGCCGGCGCTCGGACGACCTTAAAATTCTCTGCGTCTTTGTTCGTTGTGATATAAAATTCGCCGCTATCAAAAGTGGCCGTATATTCGTGCCCTTCGCGGCGGGGTGCGATCACTTTCCATTTGCCGAGCGGATCATCCGCCGGCAGATAGCGATATTCACGCATCGTCTTGGCGGATGAGCCAATAAACAGCATCTTGCCATCGCGCGAACGGCTGACATTGGCATCAAAAAGTACATCTTTTTCTTCGAACAAAAGCTCGTTCTTGTCCGTTCCGAGGGTGTGCCGCCAGATCTTGTCCGAGCGTTTCGATACTGCGTCTTCCTGGCTGACAAATAGGTATTTTCCGTCCGTTGACCATTCGGACGATGTAGTCCGCTCGATCTTGTCCGGCAGCATTTTGCCTGTCCGCAAGTCCTTGATCTGAAGCGTGTATTGCCGGTAACCGGTCGTGTCGGTGGAAAAGGCAAGGAGATTTCCGTCGTCGCTTGGCGAAAAATCGCCGATGGAAAAATACTTAAATCCCTTTGCCATCTCGTTCTGATCGAGCAGGACATACGCATCTTTGCCGTCTTTTGACTTGCTGCGAAGGTAGGTGGGATACTGCTTCCCTTCTTCCGTTTTTGTGAAATACCAATAGGCTCCGTATTTATAGGGGACGCTCGTGTCGTCCTGCTTTATTCGCGCAAGCATCTCCGTGTAAAGGTTGTCAACAAAACCTTTATGCTTACCCATGAACAATTCGGTATAAGCGTTCTCAGCAGTCAAGTGATCGATGACCGCCGGGTCCTTTTTCTCGCCGCGGTCACGCATCCAGGCGTAATTATCCGTGATCTCGTAACCGTGGATCTTCAGAATCTTTGGCACTTTTTTGGCAGTGGGTGGTTTCATATCTGCTTGGGCGACGATAACGAT
>JBKJJR010000279.1:0-4429 GCA_046597835.1 Pyrinomonadaceae bacterium | reverse complement strand
GAGATAATTGCCGAGATACAATTCGAAGGTAAAACTGAATTTGAGGATATATTTGCTGAGTTTACGCAGCGTGCAGGCGTTTACGGGTTTGGCGACCTTCAGGTAAAGCGTTTGACGCAGAAAGGCTAATTCTCGTCCTTAGTACTGTCGTCTTCCACACTCGGAATTTCCTCGTCTTTTTGAAAGATCCAGCCCCTTCGCCAAAAATACAAAAGCAGCACTACAGTAATCAGTGCCATTGCTCCGAGCGTTATCCAATAGCCGTGTTCGCTCTTGAGCTCGGGCATATTGTCAAAGTTCATCCCATAAATTCCGGCGATAAGTGAAAGCGGCAGAATGATGGCGGACAGCACAGCCAGCGTTTTCATAACGTCATTGGTCTTATTCGAAACCACCGCGAGATGTATCTCAAACAGCCCGCCGACCAGATCGCGATAGCTTTCCGCAAGATCCGATATGCGAAGCAAATGGTCGTGAACATCGCGAAAAAAAGGCAGAGTTTGCTCCGGAATTTGAGGAAACTCACCGTGTGACATACGATACAAAACCTCTAACTGCCGCGAAGATATTCGCTTTAGCCGGGCGACGCTCCGCCGCAGGTCCATGATCTCACCGAGGATCACATTGCTGCTCTTTTTCATCACAAACACACGTTCTTCGAGATCGGTGATCGAATTGTCAAAATCATCAACTATCGGCATATAAAGATCGACGATGCGATCAAGTATCTGGTGCAGCAAATAAGCCGGACCGCGGCTGCACGCAAATGTACTTGTCCTGATCTGATTCTTGACGCTCTTGATGCTTTGAAACCGTTCGACATGAAACGTGATTACAAAATTCTTACCGAGGTATCCGTCGAGTTCTTTCGTGACAAAGTTGGTGGATGTCGTTACATCCGGCTTGACGCCGTGAACGATGAAATACAGATAATCAGGAAAACCCTCGATCTTTGGCTGGTTCCGAGTTTCGAGACAATCCTCGATCGTCAAATAGTGAAACTTAAATATATTTCCAAGAACGTCCTTGGCAACCTCGACCTGTTCCGCAGTTTCGCCGCGAAAGTCAACCCAAACAAGATTGGTCTCGTCCGCAAGCAAAGCGGGCAACTCATCGCGCGATAAACCTTCCTCGACCTTCTCTGCGCCTTTTCTATAAACAAAAATTTCCATAATTGGAACGCCGACAGCCTGTTTGCTCCTGGAACCTAGCGACCGGGTTCTTTGTCCGCTCTATTATCAAATGCTAAGATTTCATCACAAGTTTTACCATTCAAGACCGATAACTGACAAATGGCTATACCAATTCTACAGGTTTTCGTCGCCGACGATGTCAACGAAGACAAGCTCGCACCGCTCCGCGATGCCGGCATTACCGTTGTAAAAGAGACAAAACTCGACGACGCCGCACTCGCGACGCGCATCAGACGCGTCGATGGCATCATTGTCCGCAGTGCGACACGGATCACTGCCGATCTTATGGATAAGGCCGAAATACTAAAGGTCATAGGCCGTGCCGGCGTCGGCGTTGACAACATCGATGTCAAAGCGGCCACCCAACGCGGCATCGTCGTCATGAACGCCCCCGACGGAAACACCATCACCACCGCCGAACACACCATCGCTCTGCTCGTCTCGATGGCCCGCAACGTGCCGCAGGCGCACGCCAAATTGCAGAACGGCGAATGGGACAAAAAAAGTTTTGTCGGCGTCGAGCTGAACGGGAAAACTCTCGGCGTGATCGGCCTCGGGCGCATCGGCAAGCACGTCGCGTCGATCGCACGGGGCTTTGGTATGCAGATCGTCGCGTTCGATCCGTTTACCTCCGCCGAGAACGCAAAAGAACTCGGCATCGAGACCGCAACGCTCGACGAAGTGCTCAAACGCGCCGATTTCGTAACCATCCACACACCCGTTACCGATGAGACAAGAGGAATAATCGGCAAAGACGCTTTCGCCAAAATGAAAAAAGGCGTCCGCGTGGTCAACTGTGCCCGCGGCGGCCTCGTCGATGAAACGGCGCTGTTAGAAGCGATAGAAAACGGCACCGTGGCCGCCGCCGCGCTCGACGTATTTTCGACCGAGCCTTTGCCCGCCGATTCGCCGCTACTCGGCAACCCAAAGATCATAACCACGCCGCATCTCGGCGCATCGACCACCGAAGCTCAGGAAGGTGTCGCTCTCACCGTCGCCGAACAGATGCGCGACTACCTGCTCGACGGCACTCTGCGCGGAGCGGTCAACGCCCCGTCGATGGCCGCCGCCGAGGTCGCGGCTCTTCAACCCTTTATCGATCTCGCCGCGAGCCTCGGACGCTTCCAGGCGCAAATTCTCGACGAAGGCGCCATCTCAAATGTCCGACTCGAATACACCGGAGCGCTCGCTGAACGCGATGCGGCTCCGGTCACGCGAGCATTTCTCGCCGGCCTTCTGCGCGACGTGTCCGCCCGCGTCAATGTCGTCAACGCTCTATTCATCGCCGAGGAGCGCGGCATAAGCGTCACCACGTCGTACACGCCGTCCGCGCGCTCCGTCAACGCCGACATCCTCACATCGGTCACCTCGTCCGAAGGCGAACAAACTCTCGCCGGTCAAGTCTTCACCAACGGCGAAGGCCGCATCACGCGCATCGGCAGCTTCGGCATCGAAGTCCAATGCACAAGCCCGCACGTCAGTAAGGGCGAAACACACGATGCGTCTACAGCTCAACAATCTCCCCAATGCACAAGCCCGCACGTAAGTAAGGGCGGAACACGCGACGCGGACCAAGCTCAACAAACCCTTCTCATTACCAAAAACCGCGACGTCCCCGGCGTCATCGGCCAGTTAGGAACGATCCTCGGCGCCGCCGGCGTAAACATCGGCGATTTTTTCCTCGGCCGCCAAGTCGAGAGCGGCGAAGCATTAGCCGTGATCCGCGTCGATTCACCACCCGACGACGCCGTCCTCACCCAAATACGCGCCATCGAAGCCGTCATCCTCGTAAAAGTAGTTAGACTATAGATACAAAAAAGCTCCCCTCCTTACCAAGTAGGGTTGCAGCCGCGACTTGGTTCCCGCACCCAAATCTTTCTCCCCCTAATCTGATCTGTCTTGATCCGTCTGATCCGTCTGATCCGCGTTTAATTTTCTTGATCTTTGCCGCCGAGCCTGATACGTCTGCCGGAATACACCAATCAACCTCCGCCCCCTGCTATTCTTCATCTAGAGCACGAATCCAAGGACCCGATCCATGTGCTGTAATTGAATGGAACAAGTGCCGCGAAAATTCATTCTTGCCGATATTATCGAAACCGTCAGCCGGCGCGGTTGGGCTCATATACCTCACAACATAGCCGCCGAAACCTTCAACTCCGACTCCGAGATCAAAACATTCGCCGCCGCCCGCAACTTCGCCGTCCAAGGCCACCTCTCCGCCGGCTCCCTCCTCTTCGCCCGCAAACCGCGTGATGCCTAGTTAGCCGCGTCACAATTCAACGAAACCTTTTTCGGCCGCCTAAAATCAACTACCTAGCACGAACGCACGCCGTATAGCATGGATAGCATCAAAGACTTTCCTTTGCATTTCGTGCCGTTTGCGTCTATTATTTCTGACGCACCTATAAAACTTAAAGGAAAATCACATGTCAAAAAAGAAAGATGACGGGCCTATCGATGATTGGGAGCAGCGTTTAGAAAACGCTTCCACCGTTGAAAAGCTGCAAATGAATCGCGAGTTCAAAGCGGAATTGTGGGAAAAATACGGGAGTCGTGGCGGCGTTACGCCTGAGGAATACGCCAAGGTGGACGACACGATCACATACCTTGAGATCGCCACGCATTTCGAGGCTTCACTGTCCGAGCAGGAATTGCGCGATTTTCCCTCGCGGTCTCAGCGTGCAAGGCTTGATGCATGGTGGGATTGGCTTGGGGGTATATGTGCGAATCGGGGACGCATCGCTCGCGAGATGGGTATCGATGAGGAAACGATCAAAAGGTGGAACCGTGAGATGCTCAAGTATCAAGACAACGTCAACCGCAATGAAAAAGCCGCCCGCATCCGTGCCGCACAAGCCGTCCAATCTCTCGAAACCAACAAGATAGCCGATTTCCTGCTCGACGAAATGGACGAGAACAACGCCGGATCGATGTACCTGCCGCCAAACGATATTCTTGGGAAAAAGGGAAATTGATGCTACATTTGTCGTGCGAAACTGATGAACACTCTCTACTACGGCGACAATCTAAATATTCTCAAACGGTATATCCAAGACGAGTCTGTCGATCTGATATATCTCGACCCGCCGTTCAACTCGAACCGCAATTACAACGTGCTTTTCAAAGACGAGAGCGGGCTTGAGGCCGATTCGCAGATAATGGCTTTCGAAGACCCTTGGCACTAGAAAGGAGCGGCCTCGACCTACGACGATCTCATCCTCTAAGGCGACAAG
>JBKJJR010000227.1:0-7172 GCA_046597835.1 Pyrinomonadaceae bacterium | reverse complement strand
GTCGCAGTGCTGCCTACCGGTCCACCGAAAATATCAAACGGGAAATCCTGCGTTACATCCGGTGCAGTTGCGGGGTTACCCGTATCAATAACCGGCACCCAGGTGCTCGTTGATACTGTAAACTGGCGTGCATTATCAATAGCGGGGCCGGCCGAACGCATCCCTGCGAGAGTCTTGCTCGGATCGAAGTGGGTGCCACCGCCTGTTACGGTTGACGCCCAGTCGATCCAATATGTTCCCGCCGGCAAGGTCGTGCCTACTGTAACAGTATTTTTCCAGATTTTCCGCGTCGTTCCCGGGGCCGTCGCCGTAGGTACAACCGTATTGAATATGCGGAAATACGTTGAATCAACCGATGATGCAAGCCGGTTCGTTGTGGTATCGCCAAATACGACCGAACTTCCGGGTGCTCCCGGAGTTCCGTTCCAGATCTGCAGAGTATAACCAGTAAACGGTGACGGAGGCACAGTGCCGGTCTGATAGCTGTATAAGTCAATACTGTGAATTACACAAGGCTGCGAGATCGTGAAGTCATCCGCGAGCCTGTTGCTGCCCTGAGTGGCGCCAAATCCTCCAACGGTGTTTGACTCGGTCGTATTACCCGTATCGTGCTGAACCTCGCTCCAGAAGAAACCTGCCGGGGCGGCAACTCCGCTCTCCGTATTAGCTTGTGGATTGAGCCCGCCGTTGCTAAAGCCGCACAAGGGGTTGGCTGTTGCCACCGGCGTCGGCGTGGCAGTATTCGTCGGCGTCGTCGTATTTGTCGGTGTCGCCGTATTTGTCGGTGTGGATGTATTTGTCGGTGTTGGAGTATTCGTTGCTGTCGGCGTATTCAACGAAGTTGTCAATTCCATACACCAGCTCGCCATCGAACCAACATCGCCGCCGACATCGTCGACCACATACAGGCTCCATGTACCATTCGGATCCTGGCCGGCAAATGTCGCGTTAAGCGTTCCTGTTCCGACAGGGGCAGGACTAACATAGGGTCCGACTGGTGCGGGTGCCACAAAGGTATCGCCAGCTGTGACATCTCTCGGTGCATAGGTGCCGGTCGGTATCTGTCCCGTTGCCGGGATTACCGCTCCCCCGTCCACAAAGGTAAGAGTAACAGGTGCGTCCAGTCCCGCGGCGTCTCCCACATCGGACATGAGAATAAAGGTCTGACCGGTCGGAGATACCAACAGAATGTCAATATCAGTTCCAAAGGTGTGCGTGATGGTATTCAGCTTAACTTTGACGGTGCTCGTAACACCGGTTAATCCTGTGACCGCAACTGTTGAAGGGTATGGAGCCGAGGGGCCGCTTGTTGTCGTCGGTGCTCCCGCCGGAATCGTGACCGGGCCGTCAGTGCTGCAGAAAACATCGCCAATATCGTTAATTGTAAATGTCGCCGGGTTATTAGCCCCTATCGTCGCACCGCCCGTGGGGGAAGATAATGCCAGGCCGAAGGTCTCGGGGCCTTCCATGGTATTGGCGTCGGTACATAGATTGACCGTGAACGTTTTATTCGCTCCGTCAGTGCTAGCCCACATTAACGTACCGGCAGTCGTAACATAATCGACTAAACCACCGCAAGCCCCACCGGCCGTGGCTGTGCCGCCGCCGCCTGTGGAGTAATTGACCTGAACAGCGCCGCCCGTTCCACCTGTTCTCGTGGCGGTGATCGTCGCTGACGTTCCTTCATCGCCGTTATAGGTAACGGAACTGAACTGTATCACTCCGGGCGGATTGTCGGTAATGTCCAGGGGAACCGGATTAGTTCCGGTAATCGTGGTTCCAACGGGTGCGGTGAGGGCCAACAGCACGGTCTCATTATCCACAACCGCGTCATTGCAAAGCTGAACGGTAAATGTCTTGGCGGCCCCATCGTTATTTGCCCATGAACGGGTTCCGGACACACTAATATAATCAATGCCGGCTGTACAAGCTGCGCCGCCGGTAGCGGTTCCGCCGCCGGTTGAATAGTTAACCTGAACTGGACCCATTATGCCGCCTACCCGGTTAATAGTAATTGTCTTTAGTTCGCCCTCAAGTCCAGCATAACTCGCCGCACTAAATTGGAGGGTGCCGGGGCCCGCCAGCGTGATCTCGTCTGCTCCAATATCGGGGGCACCGCCGCGCGAATCGCCGTCAATATCATCAGTGACGCCTGCCACGGGCACGCCCATGCTTTCATTTGGTGAAAGAGACGTAAGATGCAGGTCCGAGGTATTCGAAGCGTAAAGCGGATCCGATTGGATCGAGGCTCCGTCCTGTGCACCAGGCACCGTATAGGCCGTCTGCCAATTTGCCAATGTTGCAAATTGGGTGGTAAGAGCATTTCCGCTGGCGGTTCCTAAACCGCCGGTTTGAGTCTGAGGATTTGCAGGGTTTATGTATAAATTGTTGTTGTTTTCGCCGCCGGTTCCCCAGTCAAATGTGGATACATGTCCGCTGATAGCATAGTATCTATTGGCGGCTGTGCTTGATGAACCGAGATCCATATAAACGCTGTTATTCTTAAGCGTGAGGTTGGCGTAGGATGCGCTTGATGCGTTAGCGACGCGAATACCGCTACCAAACATCGTTGACGCAGCTGCCGCACCCGGATCCACATCGCCGATCATCGAAACCGAATTGAATGCAACGGTGTCAGTGTGTCCGCCTGCAACGCCGATGCCGACCGACTGGTCGCCCGCCGTTCCGTTGGCTCGGACATTAAAGACAAAGTTGTTCGCAACCAGGTTATTCGTAGCCGAACCGCCGCCGGTCGTTCCGAGATTGATGCCTACGGCAGAAAATGTCCTTTCCTCGACAACGTCGTGAACAACGTTTCTCGTCACCGTGTAGGTGTTTGAGGTGAACGTACCCGGAGCCATGGCCCATGACTCAGTGCCTATCGCAATGCCAACGCGGTCAGTGCCGCCTGTCGTATTTGCAAAATCGCCGCCGACAAACCGGACGGAATTCCGCGAAACCGTGGCTCCGGTATCGCCCTGGAGAAATATACCGACCTTGCCGATCTGATCAGCACCGAAAGATGTTGGGCCGATGATGTTATCCGTAATAACCGGGGCAATATTAAGATCGGTCGTCGTTCCGCGGGTTACGATGCCGTAACGCGCCCTAATTATGCGATTAGCAATGAGGGAGTTGTTATCATTATCAATGCCGTTCGTAGATGTGCTGACCGTTGTTCCGCCCATGAGTATGCCGATGGTGGTAAGGGTCGCGGTATTCTGAGTGACACCGCAGGCAAGTTCCAAGTTCCGTACAATGTTATTGCTCGCCCCGTTACCTGCCGCCACGCTTGCTAACCAGATCGCCGCCGTTGATCCCAATGCGCTTGAATTTGATACCGTTAGATTGCGCCCCGTGCCTCCTATCCGGCCATCGATCGTGACATTGTCCGCACCATTGAGCTTGATGATCGCGCCGGTGATATTGCCGGTAATAGTCCTCGCAGCTCCAACAGGCCGAATATTGACAGCGGTATAAGTTGGGCCCGTTCCGCTTGCATTCAGCACTGCCGACGCGGTTTCAGTGGTGTCCCCACAGACATCGACCGAAACAACACCCTGATGAGTCCCTAGATTGATCGCATCAAACGCATCCTTCAGAGTCGCATAAGCCGTAGGAGCGCTGGGCAAAGTCGATTCGACTTCGATGGGACCAGCCGTGTCACAGGTGCCCGGAGTAAAAACGACCGGAGCCGAAGACACTGTCACACTCTCAGGCGCGACTGCATCGGCTGCGCTAGCCGTGAAAAAGCTCCAACCGCTACCCCAATTGGCGCTGACGGTGATGGCTGCTATAGCGATTAAAATGGAAGTGATTACCATTAGGCGTGGCGATTTTTGCGTAAACATAGTTGATCTCCTTGATTCGAATTCTTAGGGGAAATAAGCTCGGTCGATGGTCTAATTCCGCGCTTGAGTCCATGCCCTAACGGGCATGGCCGTGTAAATATCCTTGTTTTAATTTCAAATTTTAATTTGAGTTACTACCATTTATAAATACCCTTTTTGCGGATGTCAAGCACCAAATTGGCAATTCTAATCAAAGCAAAGATTTGACTGCATAGATACGCCGGTCATTTTTTCTTACTTTTGCTGGGACTGTCGTTCAGGGCGGCCTTTTTTAGCGGATTCTTGCCTCAGAATCGCTTTCCGCATAAACTGGTTCTGCACTATCTTGCGAACTTCATAAAAAATGAAATTTTACAACGACATTCTGGGGCTGATCGGCAACACGCCGCTCGTCCGCGTCAACCACATCACAAAACAGCACAAAATAAAGGCGACGATCCTGGCCAAAATGGAAAGCCTTAATCCCGGATACTCGGTCAAGGACCGTATCGGTATCTCGATGATCGATATTGCCGAGAAGGAAGGCATCCTAAAGAAAGGCGGGACGATCATCGAGGCTACATCAGGGAATACGGGCATCGGGTTGGCCCTCGTTGCGGCGGTTCGAGGATATAAATGTATATTTGTTTTGACGGATAAGGTTTCCGTTGAGAAGGTGCGTTATCTCAAGAGCATGGGTGCTGACGTGGTCGTTGTTCCTGCTGCTGCGAAGGTGGGATCGCCGGACCACTATCACGAAACTGCCGCCCGCATCCACAGGCAAACGCCGAATTCGTTCTACCCTGATCAGTACAGCCATCCCGGCAATCCGCTGGCACATTATGTTACAACCGGACCCGAGATCTGGAATGACACTGAAGGCAAAATTACCCATTTTGTTTCCGGCGTCGGCACCGGAGGCACGATAAGTGGGACTGGTCGTTACCTGAAGGAAATGAACCCGAATATCAGGATAATCGGCGCCGATCCTTACGGTTCGATATTTAAGACGTATAAAGAGTCGGGCCATGTGCCCGAAGCGACACCTTATTTGGTAGAAGGCATCGGCCAATCGCTCCCGGTCGGAAACGCTGATATGAAGATCATCGATGAGATCATCAATGTCACAGATCGCGACTCGTTCGATTATGCCCGTCTCCTATCGCGACGCGAGGGTATATTTTGCGGCGGCTCGACGGGAACCAATTTTGCGGCCGCTTTGAAGGTGGCGACTGGCCTCGACGAATCCGCTCTCATCGTATTTATCGTCTGCGATACCGGCGAACACTACCTCTCTAAATTCCATTCGGACGAGTGGATGAAGGAAAAGCTCCTGCTCGAACCGCAGCGGATCACCGCCGGCCTGATCGCCGAAACAAAAAATGCCGGAGCGCCGAAAGAACTCATTTTTGTTTCGCCTGATGAAACGCTGAGCATCGCGCTCGCCCTGATGAGCGAGAACGGTGTGACGCAAATACCCGTGTTAGAAAATCATGTCTCGGTCGGCAGTCTTCGGGAAAGCCATGTGTTGGCACGCCTTTTGGAAGACCGCGCACTACTCGATGGCAAAGTCAGCGAGATAATGGACAATAGTTTTCCGATTTTGGACGTGGATACAAGTTTTGTCGAGATCAAATCAAAACTGCAGCGGCACCCGGCAGTGTTGATTGAGGATTTTAAACGAATTACTGCTATAATTACGCGTTCGGATGTTCTCGATTTGCCGCGATAAACACTATGGAGGAAAAACCATGAGTGACGAAAAAGACGATAAATGGGAAATGCCAACGCCGGTTTTTCGAAGTTCGACCGGATCTTTGCCAAAGAGTTTAGAGGAAACTATCTCTCATTCATTTATGCCGAATGCCGAAACGATCGAGATCGACGAGGACGACGATATTCTCTCGATCATGGACACGCCCGCCAAACCTCAGGATGCCGAAATATCGGAAGCTCCTGGCAGTGAAAAGATCCTCGAAATAGGATCGGAAATTACCCCGGCCACCATAGTCCATGCCAACGGAGATGAATCAACATCTGAGGCCCATCACACGCCGATAACCGTGACTGCCAAGAATGCAATCGAAAATGCCGCGCCGGAGACGGTCGATGCGAAGTCCAATTTCGTCATTTATATTCTTGTAGCGCTCGTCGTGGCGGGCATTATCGCCGCCGTAATCTATTATCAACCTTGAGCTAGATTTTAGCTTTTTTTAATTGGGCAGAAAGGTACTTCGTTTTCAGTTATTAGGGATGCGTCATATCTTCGGCCCTGACTAGCACATCGAACTTCTCTGCTGTTAATAATTCTAATTCGACAGCGGATTCCTTCAGCGAAATGCCTTTTTTGTGTGCGTTCTTGGCGATCTTTGCGGCGTTGTCGTAGCCGATATGCTGATTTAGCGCGGTGACGAGCATCAGCGAATTTCGCAGGTAATGATCGATCTGGTCGCGGTTAAGCTCGATGCCCTTAATGCAGTAATCGACAAATCCGTGACACGCGTCGTGGATCAGCCGGACTGAATGCAAAAAGTTGTGGATCATCACTGGCTTAAAAACATTAAGCTCAAAATTGCCCTGCGAGCCGGCAAAACCGATTGCGGCGTCGTTGCCGAAAACCTGCACAGCGACCATCGTGATCGCTTCGCTCTGAGTCGGGTTGACCTTACCAGGCATGATCGAACTTCCCGGCTCATTTTCAGGCAACGAGATCTCGCCAACGCCGCAACGCGGCCCGGACGCCAGCCAGCGAATGTCGTTCGCGATCTTCATCAGGCTGGCCGCAAGTGTTTTCAATCCGCCGGACGCAAATACTACTTCATCATGTGCCGATAAAGCCGCAAATTTATCAGGATGTGATTTGAACGGCAGGCCGGTCAATTCAGCGATCTTGTCCGCAGCACGTTCGGCAAATTCAGGGTGAGCATTCAACCCCGTACCGACCGCTGTTCCGCCGATCGCGAGATCTAATAATCCGGGCAAAACCATTCGCAGTCTTTCGATATCCCGTTCAACGAGGCTCGCCCAGCCGCCGAATTCCTGCCCGACCGTCATCGGCGTTGCGTCCATCAAATGAGTGCGGCCAATCTTTACAACGTCGGCGTATTCTTTTGCCTTGGCGTCGATCTCGTCGTGGACTTTCTGCACCTCAGGAATTAACGCCGTCAACCGTTCCGCAGCCGCGATATACATCGCCGTTGGAAACGTGTCGTTGGACGACTGCGATTTGTTCACGTCGTCGTTCGGATGAATTGGCGTTTTCGAACCCATCTCACCGCCGGCGAGCTCGATGGCACGATTCGAAATGACCTCGTTGGCGTTCATATTTGTCTGCGTGCCCGA
>JBKJJR010000129.1:0-3291 GCA_046597835.1 Pyrinomonadaceae bacterium | reverse complement strand
TTGCTCCAAGAGGAACCCTTTGGATAAAAGACCGCATTAAGTCCCTGACTTACACCACTTTGGTTATCCATAATCCATCCTTTTGGGGCGGACAGCGTGTAGGAAAAGTTCGGCCCGTAAAGGATGCCCGAGTTCATTTCATCAGAAGTCTCTTTGGACTTTTCCTCCGGGGTCGGCGAAGGTGACGCGGCAACCTTTTTCAACTCGTCGAGCGATAAGAAAACAACCGGAGCGTCATGATCTGACACCCTCTCGGGTCGCGTGATGTCGCTCGAATAGGAAATGGGAAAATCCGCATTGAGCCGTGCATAGCCGAACTTTAATAGCCGACCGCTCAGTTTTTTATTTATCAGAATGTGATCGAGCACCTGCGCCGATCCTTCAAAAACATAGCTATATCTGCTGGCCGGATCGGCTATGAAATCGGCAAGGTCGTAGAGCCCGGTCGCATAGGTTTTTGACGGGTTCGTTACAGTTTGATCGGGTTTGCCTTTGAGCGTTCCGATCAGGTCGTTGTAGCCGTCGTTGGCCAAAAATGCGTTAAAGTCACCGCAGATAAGCAACATCTCGTCAGGATTTGCCTTTTGCCGCTCAACGACAAAATTTGCGAGCCATTCGGCTTCCTGCTTTCGCTTTTCCCGAGTGCGCGGGCCGTCCTTTTCGCTGTCGATGCCGCCATACGATTTGAAATGATTAACGATCGCAGTGATCACAAGCGGGTTCGCGGACTTTGCGTCGAGCACCTGCACTCGAATAAGAAATGGCGGACGGTCATATAAGTTGAGGCCGCTGCGCCCCGCAAAATCGAGCTCAACATCCTTTGCAAGCTGCTTCGTTTCGAGAACTTTGAGCTTTGTCGATTTGACCAAAAAGCCGGAATCGATGCCGCGAATGTCGTTGCCTTCTTCGAGATATGCTTCGTATTTCGGGTCGGGTTTGCCGTCGGCAACGGCGTCAGCATTTATCTTTTCCGCAAGCCTTTTGAGTGCCTTGAGGCTTTCGACCTCGCCGACCCCGATCAGGTCGGGCATCGAAAGCACGTTGCGGATGGCGAGTGACGTTTTGGCCAGCTTCTTTTGAAAAACATCTTTTGGAGGCACAGCCTCGTCCTTGACGTTTGACGAATTCTTTTCGTCGTCAAAAAAATTCTCGACGTTGAATGTCGCTACGGTCATTTCGCGTTCGCCGGCGGGCGAGACCTTTGTGAACGTCTTGTTTCCCTCGACGGTCGGCGGGTGCGAAGCATCGATCGCGAGCGTGTAGCGGCCGAAAGCATATTCGATAATGCCGGTCAGATCTTTAACGGTCGCTCCAGCGGTCACTTCGATCGGCTTTGAATCGGTCTGGAAAACACTGTCCACGCGGAGCATCTCAGGGTTTGTATCAAAAAAAGGTACAGTCGGCGGCAGATTGTTGCCTCTGTGAGTAAAATAATCCACGCCGGCTTCGCGCATCGGCCTTTTCACGTTTGGCAGCACGCCAAAAAATGCACCGTCTGAAGTCATCTTCCAATCGTTCCTTTCGTCCGCCACTTTGCCGCCGGTCGCGGCGACAACAACGAGTGTATCGACTTTCACGCGCATCCCTTCGTAGCGCTCCATCATATCGAGTTTGTTCAATGCGAGGTCGTTGGTGGTAAGCAGGATCGGCTTGGGCAGCGGATTTTTTGACGAAATTATCTTGATCGTTGTCTTGCCGATATCCGTTCGAGTGAAAGCGAATTTCTCCTGACGCGCGAGATACTCCCCGACCGTTCCCGCAACCTCGACCAGGTCGCCTATCGCGCCGTTAAACGAACCGTTTTGGCCGAGGAAGATAAAAACGCCTTCGGATGTGGCAGGATTCGCGTCAACTTTGTCATCGGGCGTTTGAATAAAAAAGCCGTTGCGGCTGCGCGCTGTGACGATTCCGCGAGTTGTCACCTGCTGGTTCTCCATCGCCGAGCGCGCCTTTTCGCCTTGGATCTCCGCGATCGAATACTCCTTCTGCGCCGATGCGGCAAAGGTAAACGACAAGAACGCGGCGGCAACAAAAACACACTGTCTTAACTTCATGGCCATAAAATTACTACTGATTATCGACTCGCTTCTTTAGACGCAGGCGAACCTGATGCCTGACGCCTGTGAGGAAATTGTAGCCGGTGATCTGCTCTATGCGCGCGATGTTGGTGCGGTAATTGCGCCAGTTTCCTGCACCCGGGTTTGGCAGGCTTTGCGAATTATCCATCAACACCGTGATCGTTCGCGTCAAGCTGTTAACACGCATCGCGTCATTTGAACCGACGGGCAAAACGACGATGACTTTCCACGTTTGAGCCGGGACCGTAACGCGGCCGTTGGCGATGGTGGTTCGAAATCCGTTGAGGCCGGTGCCGCCGATGCCTGTACCGCCGGCATAGATATAAAGCTCGTTACCGCTCTGCACGAGCGAACGGCAATAGTTCTCAAGATCGGCCCAGACGCCCTGATTGTTATTTGCGGCCTGCGGCATCATATTGGTCATAAAGAACGTCGCCGAATTGTCCGGTATCGAGTTGGTCCTGTCACCCGAAGGGCAATGATGGCCGCGGTCAAAACCTGAACCCGAATAATCTCCGTCCGACACCTGATACCAGCCTGCCGGCAGCGACGGGTCTGGCCTGAAATCGTCCTGCCTGTCCGTGGTGCCGAGCCACGATGTGTCCAAATGCCACGCCACCCAATTCGGGATGCCGCGGTCGCGGTGATAGGACATTACATACTGGTTTTTTTCCAACAGGTAATTAGTTGGATTACCGGCGTTCGTCGTTGCCCCTGACGGATTTCCCATCACCATATGCTCGGCCGCGCTGTGCGGGCCGGTAACGGTTACCGTAAGGCTTATGGACGCGGTCGCAGTCCGCAATTCGGCGTCGGCGATATTCGCCGGCAGCACAAAATTTCCCGACGCTGCAGCCGCCGGAACCGCTGCTGAAAATGAGAAGACATTATCGCCCGGAGCGGTGTCGCCGTTCGTGCCGTCGTCAAAAAACTGCTGTACCGCCGCGCCGCCGATGGCCGTTAAGTTGGCGTTGACCGTTATGCCGGTACTTGGCGGCGATGTTGCAGGCGACACGGTCACTCTCAACAGAGAAGCGGCTCCGGGTGCGATAGTATTCGGGCTGGCGATACCAAAACCCTGAAGCAACCCGCTGCCGCCGCCGCAGGGAGCGAGTGCGGTTGACGTATTTCGCGGGACCGGATTGGTGGCGATGTCAAAATCGGCGTTGTTGTTGTCGGTGTCGGTGCAGCCGGCTGTCTTTCTGACGGCGCC
>JBKJJR010000062.1:0-3041 GCA_046597835.1 Pyrinomonadaceae bacterium | reverse complement strand
CGCAGATCAACGCAGATAGACGCAGATAAGAAAGTGCTTTATCAATCTTATCTGCGTCATCTGTGTTTATCTGCGGTTAATTCTCTTTATAAAGTTCCGGGAATTTCGCTTTCAGCGCCGCGACTTTTGGTTGATCGTTAATGACGATATACGTCTCGTCGGGATGGTGTTTTAGGTAGTCCTGGTGATAACTTTCGGCATCGTAAAACTCCTTTAACGGCACAATCTGGGTCACAACCGGTTTCGCAAAAGCCTTGGATTTACCGATAGCTTCGATATAGGTCTGAGCAAGTTTCTTTTGCTCTTCGTCAGCATAAAATATTGCCGAACGATACTGAGTTCCGTGATCGGGGCCTTGATAATTAAGTTGGGTTGGGTCGTGAGCAACAGAAAAGAACGCCGTCAATAGCTGAACATAAGTTACCTTTGTCGGATCAAACGTAATCCTGACTGATTCTGCGTGTCCGGTTGTGCCTTCGCTCACCTTATCGTAATTGGCGGTTTTTGCCTCGCCGCCCACGTATCCCGATCTAACATCCGTCACGCCCTTGACGTGTTCAAAAACGGCCTCGACGCCCCAAAAACAGCCGCCCGCAAAAACAGCGGTTTGGGAAGATTTTGATGCAGACGAAGAATTTTCGGTATCCATAATTGGAGCCAAATCCTTAAGGTCGGCGGTTGTGGTCGAACTGTTTACAACACTACAGCCAATTGCTGCGGCGATGGACAAAACTAAAATGATCTTTGAAAACAACAACATATAAATAACTCCTACAAACTTAGATGCCATTATTGAGGCATCTTATTCCCCAAAGTATATTTTTCGCAATTTTTCACTATTCGGATTTAAACCAGGTTACAAAATAAAGGGATTACTCCTTTCAGCCGGATTCCTGTTAAAATTTAGATAATACATGAAGGATGACATAATCAATTCCTCAAAAGCGCCGGAGCCGGTTGGGTTGTACCCACATGCGCGGCGGGTCGGGAATTTGTTATTTCTTTCCGGCGTCGGGCCGCGGGAGCGGGGAACGAAAAAGATCCCTGGTGTGGTACTTGACGATAGTGGTGAGATAATTTCATACGACATCGAGACGCAGTGCCGGTCTGTGTTTCAGAACGTACGGAACATACTTGAGGATGCGGGTTCGTCGTGGGACAAATTAGTTGACGTGACAGTTTTTCTGACGAATATGAAGGACGACTTCGCATTGTATAATCGAATCTACGCCGAGTATTTTGCGGAAAATCAGCCATGCCGGACGACGGTCGAAGTGAAAAAACTACCGACGCCGATCGCGATCGAGCTTAAAGTTATTGCAATGATGGACGAACAATAAAGGAGAAAAAATGTTAGCAGCAGAAGCAAAAGGAACAGCAACCAAGGGTTACGCAACACATGATGAAAACGCCAAATTCGCGCCTTTCGAATTCACACGTCGCGAAGTCGGGCCGAAAGATATTTTGATCGATATCGAGTACGCCGGAATTTGCCATTCAGATATTCACCAGGCAAAAAACGAATGGAAAGATTCAATGCCGACGAGCTACCCGCTTGTGCCGGGCCACGAGATCGTGGGACGCGTGTCGCAGGTCGGCGGCGAAGTGACAAAATTTAAGGTCGGCGATGTTGCCGGGATCGGCTGCTTTGTTGATTCGTGCCGCGAATGTGCGAATTGTAAAAACGGGCAGGAGCAATTCTGCGTCAAGATGGCTGCCTATACATACAACGGCACCGAAATGGACCGCACGACCAAAACATACGGCGGCTATTCGGACAAATATGTTATCGACGAGAATTATGCTCTAAAGGTAAAAACAGAAGGCGATCTTTCCGGTATCGCTCCGTTGCTTTGTGCGGGAATAACTACGTATTCGCCACTAAAGCGATTTAAAGTCGGGCCTGGCCAGAAGGTCGGCATTGTTGGCTTAGGCGGTTTGGGCCACATGGGCGTAAAGATCGCGGTTGCGATGGGAGCCGAAGTCACTATCTTTAGCACGTCACCGTCAAAAGAAGCTGACGCCAAGGCTCTCGGGGCACATCATTTTGTCGTCACAAGCGATCCGGCAAATCTTGCGGCGCTACCGGGCACTTTCAACTTCATTCTCGATACAGTTTCGGCCGATCACGATGTAAGCGTATATTTGAATTTGCTTGGCGTCGGCGGTGCGATGGTAGTTGTTGGCGTGCCGCCGAGCCCGAATATGATCCACGCGTTGTCGCTGATATTTGGCAATAAAACGCTCTCCGGCTCACTCATCGGCGGCATCCCCGAGACGCAGGAAATGCTGGATTTTTGCGCCGAGCACAACATCATGTCGGATGTCGAGGTCATCTCGCCCGACCGCATTGAGGAAGCCTACGACCGCACTGTTAAGGCTGACGTTCGTTATCGCTTTGTAATCGATATGAAAAACAGTTAAGAAGTTTGTGCCCGCAAATAACGCGAATGGATACGAATAGAATGTTTTGCTTTTTATTCGCGTTGATTCGCATTATTCGCGGGCAAGTCTTATTTCTGCGAACAAAATCTTATGCGTTATGTAGCTTTGCTTCGCGGCATTAATGTCAGCGGCAAGAACATGGTAAAGATGGAGACGCTCCGGGCGACGTTCGAGGCACTCGGATTTAAAAATGTTGTGAGCTACATTAACAGTGGGAATTTGGCGTTTGATTCTAAGAAGATCTTTGAGGCGAAACTTGTAACGAAAATCGAGGATGCGATCAAGAAAGATTTTGGCCTGAGCATTTCGGTTATGGTTCGCGAGCAAACCGACATCGCAAATATGCTTGCTAATAACCCGTTCGACGGCCAATACGAAACGCACAAGCAAATGCATGTGCTATTTATGCGTGATGAAATGCCTGCGGACAAACAGGCGGCGCTTGCCGAACAGCAAACTAACCGAGAGAAGTACACGGTGAAAGGGCGCGAGATCTATGCGTTGCTGCTCGACGGCGTAGCCGAAAGCATCGTGTTTCGGAAGAACTATATCGAGGGAAAACTAAAAACGCCAACAACCGGCCGCAATTGGCGGAC
>JBKJJR010000266.1:0-3547 GCA_046597835.1 Pyrinomonadaceae bacterium | reverse complement strand
AGCAGATCATCGCCCAGCAGGACGATATTGTGAAAATTCTCGTCCGGCCATCGATCGTTGAGTCTTCAAATCAATATCCGTTTCCGGGCTGGAACGAAGGCTTCACGACGACTGCTCCGCTCATATTAATTGCGTTGCGGGGACAGCCGATCATACCGGTCAATGAAAAGTTGGTGCTCGACATTATTCCGGTCGATATGGTTGCGGGTGCGATACTCAGCGCGGCTATGAATGCGCTGGTCGATCCGAAACCTCCGCTTGTTTTTCAGGCTTCATCGGGCGACTCGAATCCGAACGATATGAAGCGGATCGTCGGGCTCGTGGGGCTTTACAAGCGGCAGCATTTTGCGGACAAGGAAACCGGCAACGCGATCGTCAACAAGCTTGCCGGCATGGTCGAGGCTTCGTCGGTCACGCAGCGAACTTATGAACTGACCAGCGCTCCGATGCTCAACCGCATAGCAAAACAGGCTGACAATCTTATGGACCGCATGACGCCGCGTTGGGGCGGCGGACGGATCGGAAACATCGTTTCGGATCTAAAGAAATCGACCGAGAGTTTTAAGGAATCGACGCAGGCAACGATGGATGCCTTCGCAATGTTTAAGCCGTTCATGATCGACAACGAGTATCTGTATCGCTCGGACAACGTCCGGGCTTTGCAGTCGCTTATAAAAGAAAAGGAAAAATCACTGTTGCCGTGGTATCCCGAACGGCTTGATTGGTACGACTATTGGCTCAATGTTCATTTTCCCGGGATGCGGAAATGGGTGCTGCCGCAACTTGAAGAAGATTTAAAGGCTGTCGAAAAGCGGTCATATACATATAAGGATTTGCTCGATCTTTTTGACACGTCGGTCAAGCGTTTCCCGACGCGCGTTGCGATGCGCATCGAACGCGACGGCCGCAAGGAGCAATACACCTTCGAGGATGTAAAAGAACTGACGCTGCGTGCGGCCGGTTTTCTGG
Organism: Pyrinomonadaceae bacterium; assembly: GCA_046597835.1. Lineage (GTDB taxonomy): Bacteria > Acidobacteriota > Blastocatellia > Pyrinomonadales > Pyrinomonadaceae > OLB17. The sequence goes on along the minus strand of JBKJJR010000266.1, from coordinate 2,578 downwards.
CGAAAATGGGAATCCAGCACAATAGCCGTGTTATTTTGTTCTCGAACAATATGCCGGAATGGGGAATGACGTATTTTGGCATTCTAAAAACGGGGGCGACCGCAATTCCTATCGATCCGGCGAGCAGCGCCGATGAAATTATCGCGTTTGCAAAGGCGGGTGAAGCGTCGGCGATCATTCTCAGCACGAAACTCACTGGCGAGAGGCCTGAACTCAAAAAGCAACTAAAAGAAGCCAAATTGGAAGTCGCGGTTTGGACTTTCGAAGAGGTTTTTGAGATCCAGTCCGAGATCGAAGAAGCAAAACGAAATGCACTTTTACCTGAGAAGATACATTCGACATCGGTAGCTTCGTTGATCTTTACGTCGGGCACGACGGGCACGCCCAAGGCAGTGATGCTCTCGCACAAAAATTTTGTCAACATGATCTCGATGCTCTCAAGCGTGCTCGACATGGACATCACGGATGGTGTTTTGTCGGTGCTGCCGATGCACCACACGTTTGAATTTTCCGCCGGTTTCCTGACGCCATTTTCTAACGGAACACAGATCACATACCTCAACGAACTTACCGCCGAGGACCTTTCGCGAACCATGGAGAATAGTCACGTCACCGGCATGGTCGGTGTTCCCGCTTTGTGGGAAATGCTCCATCGGCGGATAAAAACGCGGCTTCGGGAAAAGGGTGACTGGATAGCTGACCTAGCGGACAATGTTATCGAATTTAACGCCTGGATACGCGACAACACGCCGTTCAATCTCGGCCCGATCGTTTTTTTACCTATCCACCAAGGTATGGGAGGCAAGATGCGGTACCTCATTTCGGGCGGTTCGGCGTTGAGCGAAAAAGTGCAAAAAGATCTGCACGGTCTCGGATTTACGGTGCTCGAAGGATATGGTTTGACCGAATCTTCGCCGGTACTAACTGTGGCTCGTCCGGGGAATAAATTGTTAAGAGGCAGTGTTGGAAAACCGCTCCCAGGCGTTGAGGTGAAGATCGACTCGCCTGATGAAAGCGGCGTCGGCGAAGTTCTCGCCCGTGGGCAGAATGTGATGCTAGGCTATTACAACAACGACAAAGCAACCGAGGCAGTTCTGAATGACCGTTGGCTTAAAACCGGCGATCTTGGCCGTCTCGACGAGGACGGGAATCTGTTTATTGTTGGCCGTTCAAAGGATGTGATCATTGATTCGAACGGAAAGAACATTTATCCGGACGAGATCGAAGACCTTTACGGCAAATCGCCGTTGATCAAAGAAATGAGCGTCGTCGGTTTGCCAGATGATGACGGCGGCGAAAAGATCGCGGCTCTCGTCGTGCCGGATTATGAAAAAGACATCGCACTCGCGAGAGTCGAGGTCAACAAACAGATCGCAGTGCATTTCCGCGAGGTTTCGGCAGGCCTGGCGTTCTTTAAACGAGTAAAGGTTTTGCACATCACGCCGTTCGAGTTGCCGCGAACCGCCACGCGAAAAGTAAAACGTCCTGAGGTCGTAGAGATGCTCCAAACGCTCGAAGACCGTTCGCGATCAAAGAACAAAACTGTTACCGAATCGAAAGGCGACGACAATATGCTCTGGATCCGCAAGGTCGTTGCCAGCGTTTCGAACAGGCCGCTCTCGGACATTTTGGTAGAGGACAAACTGGCCGATCTCGGATTCGATTCGCTGATGTTTGTTGAATTGCAGGCGGCGGTTGAAGACGCGGGCGGCCGCATTCTGTCGCCTGATACTTTGAACGAAGTTCAGTCGGTTCGCGAATTGTTAACGGCGGTGCAGCGTGTCGATAAATCAAAGAAACTTGCCGATGAGCCAAAGGCCGACGAGAAAAGCGATGACGACGATATTTTCATTCCGTCGATCATACGGCGAATAGGAAATTCGGTTGTCGATCTCGCGACTGACACATTGTATGAAGGTGTTCTGAATACAAGGATCGAGGGCGAAGCGAATGTGCCGCAGCACGTCAATTTTATCGTCGCTCCAAACCATACGTCGCATCTGGATACTGGCCTTGTAAAGAGAGCGTTGGGCAAAGATGTTGCTGAGCAGACTGTTGCGGTCGCTGCGGCGGATTATTGGTTCGATACAAAATACAAACGGGCGTATATGAACAATTTCACCACGCTCGTCCCGATCGAACGCACCGGCAGCCTCCGCCAATCGCTGCGTCACGTTACGCAGATCCTTAACGAGGGCTACAACGCTCTCATCTTCCCCGAAGGCGGTCGGCAGGAATCTGGACAGATCGCGGAGTTCAAACCGATCATCGGCTATCTCGCGCTCAATCAAAAGATCGGTATTTTGCCGATCTATATTTGGGGCACATATGACGCATTTCCAAAGGGAACGATCATTCCAAAAGGAAGCAGCATCGGAGCAAAAGTCGGAGCAAAGGTCGGGGGTTTTCTCGAATACGACGAACTTCAAAAAATGACCGACGGCGTGCCGAATACCGAAGCTTACCGTTTGGTAGCTGCTCGCGTGCAGCACGAGATCGAGAATATGCGTGACGGTAAGCGGAACAAGTTCGATGTCGAGGCGATTCGAAAAATATGGAAAGCCGAGCGGCGACGATC
>JBKJJR010000252.1:0-8765 GCA_046597835.1 Pyrinomonadaceae bacterium | reverse complement strand
GGTTTGCCGGTCGTCAGATCCATCAGAAAAGCCACCGACCTGACCATTGACACGCATTTGATGATCGATGAGCCGGGCAGGTATGCGGTCGAGTTTGTAAAGGCGGGAGCGGATATGGTTTCGGTTCACGTCGAGGCCGATGCCCATCTCCAGCGGACATTGACCGCCGTGCGGGATGCCGGCGCAAAGGCGGGCGTTGCGATCAATCCTGCGACGCCGATAGAGTCTTTGACCGAGGCTTTGCCTTATGCCGACTTTATTTTGCTGATGTCGGTTAACCCCGGCTTTGGTGGGCAGAAGTTTATTCCGACAATGCTCGATAAGTTGCGGCGGCTCAAAGAAATGATCCTTTTGCGCGGTTTTTCGACGTTGATCGAAATTGACGGTGGGATCGACGCCGATAATATCGGTGAGATATCGGCCGCTGGAGCAAACATTGTAGTTGCGGGTTCCGCGGTTTTCTCGCAAGGTGATCCGGCTGCGGCCGTTGCCGGACTGTTCGAAAAAAGCTCGGTGTGGGTATAAAAGCCGCAAATCAATCTGAAACATTATGTTTGCATTCGCTAAAAGAATTGTTCTGCTTTCAATGTTAATTGTTGCTGGATCTGCTGTGTCGGGTTTTGGACAAGCGAAGCCCGGAGACGGCACGGCGGTTCAACGGCTCGAAGTGATGGGACAAAAACTCACGATCATGCGGCGCTCGCTGGCTAGTGCGTCGTCCGTGTTGAAAGAAGAAAGCAAAGCAGACAAATCGAAAAACGACGATAAAAGTATTGCGGATACACCGTTGGCACGATTATCAGGGCTGGAAAAGGAAGCCGCTCGACTCCAGTCTGATGTGAGCAGCCTTCGCGGGAAGGTCGACCGCAACGAACATGTGGAGAACAGTGAGATCGATTCGCTCGAACAAGGTGTTTCCGAATTTCAAGCCCGTGTAGATGCGGCCCAGTTGGAGACCGCGACTGCCCGCGCGGCGCCGACTTCAAACGTGGGTAAGCCGCGTGAAAAAAAGAAAAAGAAAAAGTTTCTCGGCATTTTTGGCAGCGGCGGCGGAACGGACGAATACGAGGATCTTATCGGCACGGTTTCGCCGGGACGCGACCGCGAGCTTTTTATTGTTGCGACCCGTGAGATCCGCAAAAAGAACTACGATGTCGGGCGATTGCTTTTCCAGACTATAATCACGACATATCCCGATTCGCCATATTTGCCGATGTCAAAGCTCGCTGTCGGCGATTCATTTTTCATTGAGGGCTCGACCAGTTCGCTTATCCAGGCGATAGCTGCTTATCAGGATTGGCTGACCTTTTTCCCGACCCATCCGCTTGCCGACCGTGTGGTTTTGAAGATAGCGGAGTCAGAAATGCGGCAAATAGGACTGCCCGACCGTGACGCGGTACGCGCTAAACGAGCAGAGACGCGGCTTAAGGCGCTAATGCAGCAGTATCCAAATTCTTTCCTCAAATCGGCCGCGGAAGAACGGCTGAGGCAAGTGCAGGATAATCTCGGGCTTCACAATTTGCTGATCGCAAATTATTATTACGCCCTTTCGGTGGACCAAAAGAAAGGCGGCCTAAAAGGTGCTCAGTCGCGTTATCGCGAGATTATAGATAATTACCCGGGCTTTTGCCATCTCGACGAAGCTCTCTATAAACTTGCCGTAACCTATCAGATCGAAGAAGAAACAGATCAGTCAGCGAGATACTACCAGCGCATATTAACCGACTTTCCGAACAGTAAATATATCGATAAATCAAAGGAGCAGCTGCAATTGATCGGCGGCACGATCCCTGAGGCAAACCCGGAAAATGCAAATGTTTTACCCTGTCAGGAGGCTTCGTTCATTCAAAATCTTAAGAACGAGTTCTTTGGCATTTATCCGATGACGATCGATAAAAGCGGGGTTCTGGTCTCAAATGATTTTGACAAGGAGAAATTCGAATTGATCGACCAGATCATTGAAAATCAAGGCGATATCCTCAGCAATCAGATCCCTCAGGCTCTGACGACGGTCATTTCCCAACGTCAAACTGCTCCAACTCCAAAGGAGAGCACCGCCGACCAGCCAAAATAATTCACCCATCGGTGTCCGTATTCCGTTCTCGAATGGGGCGAATAACTCTGGCACGATCTGCGACCGCTGTCCCGAGTTTCCCAAGCGTCCCGCAGTCCCAAATCCGCGCGTCCCAAACCTTATCGGGTGGTTTCAACTTTTCAGTCGCCTTATTGCATTTCAAAGATCCTGAGTCGCCGTGATCACAACTCTACTGCACCAGGCTAACTAATTCTCAGACAAATTGACATATCAATTTTCCCAATATGGCGTGGTTTTCGCGATATGGCTGAACTTTCGCGATATGAAGTGGGTATTTAAGGGTTAATGGTTTGCTTACAGGAGGCATAGCCTGTCGGATTTAGGAGGAAACGCACGGAAAGGCGGAGCCTTTCCGCTCATCATGAGGGCGTAGCCCTAAGAATTGAAGTGCTTGGTGCAGAATTTCCGATCATCATGAGGTATCAGCCCGAAGATTCGATCCCCAAGGTTCGAACCTATTGTCCGGGTGAGGGTGAGGCAACAGGTTGCGGGTCTTCAGACTGGTCGCGTTTCTTTAATTTCGGCGGGCCGTTGTCGGGCGTTGAGCTTGATTCGCCGCCGGCCGCATCGGGCGAATCCGGTGCATCGGGTTGGCGTTTTTTGAGCGTCGGTTTGCTGTCGTCGGCTTGATCGTAGTCGGTCGTTATGCCGGCCCGGGCGTTTGTGAGTTTGAATAGATGACCCTTTACACGTTGAAACTCGGAAGTATTAATGACGTATTCTTCCTTTTCAGGAAATCGGGTGACTAATTGCAGACTCGTGTCGCGGCGGTCGGTGGACTGCGGGTGGGTCGAGAAAAGCCTGGCGACCGTGCCGGGTTTATTCTTCTTTTGTGAGGCAAGTTTCTCAAACATCGTTGACATTGCTGTCGGATCATAACCGGAAGCGTAAAGATATTGAACGCCTAAATTATCGGCTTCGATCTCGGCTCCCCGGTTAAATTTAAGGCCGGCCATACTGGACAGGATCCCGCCGGCATTTTGAACTATGCCGCTCAAGATCGGGCCGCCGAACATGATGCCGGCGATCGCAGCGTAATTGATAAACGCTCCTTTTCCCTGGGTTTCCATTGCGTGCCGGGCGCAGACATGAGCAATCTCATGTGCCATTACGCCGGCAAGCTCTGCCTCGTTGTCAGCCGCGAGGATAAGGCCCCTATTGACGAAAAAGTATCCGCCGGGCAATGCAAACGCATTTACCTCGTCACTATCGATGACCTTGATCGTAAAGGGAACTTTCGCATCGGAATGAAGAACGACATTTTGCCCGACGCGGTTTATGTACTCCGTAATGACCGGATCATCGACGAGCTTTGCTTGCTGTTCGATCTCGAGCGCAAGCTGGCGGCCGACCTGCATTTCCTTTTCTTTTGAGCCGCCGAGCCAGCCAAAGAATTTGTCCGAACCTTTGTTGATATTTCGTTTGCCGATCTGTGACGGGTCGTCCTTAGCACTCAGAGTTGCTGGCGTTGTCGCAGCCGGTTTTGCTGATTTGTCCGCCTTGTCCTTTTTATCGGATTTAGCCGCTTCTTTTGGCTGTTCCTGGGCGAAACTAGCCAGGGGCATTGCCAGCGCACCAAACCAAATACTCGAAACCAATAAGACCGACGCGGATCCTTTAACGAAATTATTTTGCATATTGCCTCTCAAAGTTGAACGGAACAGAAACTAAAAACTACGTCAATATGATGCAAAAAACAGGGATTTAGTTGTGATTCCGGCAAAAATATACATAAAAACGGGCGCGTGAGCAATATTGAAATAAAAGTTATTTTCAGAAACGCAAAAACTTGTTAAAATAGTACTCGCGGCAGTCTCCACGCTGCACGTCTCCCGAAACCTTTCCAGCCATGTCATGAAACGATTAGATCAAAAAGTAAAAGACATTGTCGAGGTTCGCGCTTCGCGCGGCCTGACAGATTTTTATGCCGATCCCGCGGCAACGCTAAAGGGTTATCATTTTACCGATATCACCGCAGACCTGATGGCAAAATGGATCGGTGAGATCGCTAACGTCAAGAAAGGCCACGGCTCGGGGTTCGCGTTAGCAGGATTTCGCGGCGTTGGTAAAAGTCATTTTCTTGCCGTGCTGAGCGCGATCGTTTCGCAGCCAGAGTTTCGGACAAAGATCACCGATACGCATGTGATGTCAACCGCCCAGCGGTTATCGCGCCGGCACGGTGTCGTCGCACACCTGCACCGCGGGTCACGCGATTCATTATTGTCTGAACTGAAAGCGTCGGTGGCCGAGGTGACGGGGAATCCGAATCTCAATGATTCGCTGGATGAGATATTGCTTGCCGCCGCGGAGAAGTGCGGCGACTTGCCGCTTGTATTGCTGATCGACACTGCACCCGGGCGCGAAGCGCGAGTCACCCGCGATGACGGCGCGCTGCTGAGCGATATTGCGTCAGCCGCGAAAACACACGGGATCTTTGTCGGCATTGCTCTCGACGACGATATTGCCGGCGCAGACGGATTGAACTCGGCGATCGTTAGTAATTTTACGATCGACTTTTTAGATCAGGAACATCTATACAAGGTCGTCGATACGCACATTTTTCCAAAGAAAGATCAAATGCGGCCCGTCCTGCATGAGATCTACGACTCTTACCGCGAGGCCATGCCGGGCTTTCGCTGGAGCGAGCACCGTTTCTCGAGCCTTTATCCGATGCATCCCGCGATCCTTGAGATCGCGCCGTTCGTCCGACTCTATTTGCACGATTTTGCTCTTTTGGGCTTTGCGGTTGACGCAGGCCTGCGCATTCTGGGTCGTCCTGCCAATTCCTTGATCGGGCTTGAGGAGGTATTTGACAGCGTCGAAACCCGCTTGCGGAACATCCACGATCTAAAGGACGCATTTGCTGCATACGATGCGCTTGAGCGAAGTGTTATTGCAAGCGCTCCTGTGATGAAACGCCACGAGGCAAAGCTCATTCTCAAAGGCTTTTTTCTTCTATCGTTCAATGGCGAAGGCACGACCGCGACCGAGCTTGCGTCCTCGATGATGATATTTGACTCTGCCCAACCCGCTGCCGGAGCGGCGGGTGTTGAGGCTATGCTTAAAGCATTTTCCGAAGCAGAGCCGAATGCTGTCGTTAAATCCGAAAATGCCGGCCGCGAGTCAAAGTACGGCTTGAAGATAGGCAGCAGGGAGGATCTAAACAGTGTCTTAACGGAAGCCATAAAAGCGCTGCCGGCCGCAGAAGTCGAATCGGTCATGAAGCGAATGACGGCCGAGAAATTTTCGGATTTCGACATTTCCGACGACGGCTCGAGCCTTTGGGCAACATCCTACAAGATATGGCGCGGCGGGATCCGGCCCGGCGAGGTGATCTGGCTTTCTGAAGAAACGCCGCCGCCGGAAACCCAAGACGAATCGGGGAACTGGAAAGTTTTTATCCAATACGGTTCGTGTTCGGATGTAGAAGCCCACGCGTACGCGTGGCCTGCAAGTGTCTGGAAACTTGGTGAACTCACTACGGACGACATTGATACCATCAGCAGATTTCATGTGCTGCAGACGGATAGCAAACTTCGGAACAATTTCCGGGATTCGATCTCCACGATGCTGCATGTGCATTCGATCGCGGTCGAGAAGATATGGCACAGGATATTTCTCGAAGAAAGCCGTTTGATCACGGGAACGACTGAATACAAATTTGCCGAGGAGTCGAGGTCGTCCGACGATCTTGCTCAGTTGTTAGCAAGCATGCTTGAGGATCAACTGGAAACACAGTTTTCGGCCCATCCCGTTTTTCCCGAGACACTAGGAGCGAAAGAGGTTTCCGCGTTGATCGAGCATCTATTCAGCGGGGCAGGCAGCACCGACCCTGAGATCCAGAGGCTTGCGGCAAATTTTGCAGTGCCGCTAGGACTGGTCTACGACAACGCCGGCGTCTATTTTCCGATCCCAGGCGACGACCTGGCGAGCTCCCCCATCGTTAAGGAAGTTGTTGATTTAAAGCAAATCGGTACAGTGGAAATGGTTTCATTGGCCGACGTATCTATGAAAATGCAGGCGGCTCCGTACGGTTTGACGCAGGAGGCGCAGCATTTAGTGCTGGGGGCGTTGGTGGCCCAGCGTCTGATAGAATTCATCACGTCAAGCGAAAATCGTATTAACCACCGCTCACTGGACCTACAGATCATTTGGGACGACATCGTCGGCATTGCAAAGCCATCGGGTGATGCATATTCGGGCGATAGGCTGCTGATGTGGGCGAGTCTTCTCATAGCCGATCCTTCGCTGGTGTCCGCAAAACCGTCAGAGGCCCGCCTTAAAGTCGTCGGCTGTCTGTCAGAGTGGCTTGCGGAATGGCAAAGATCAGATCCGGCGTCACAATTTAACGCGCTGCCGGACGAGAAGCTGAATTCGAAAGTGTGGCGAACCGCCTCTAATGTCAAAAAGACTTTTGGCGTGATAGCAGAAGCGATCGACGGCCTGTTGCAGAAAACCGGGACGCTTGATAAGTGTCTGCAAATAATTGCCGATGTATTTGCCGACTCGGAAGAGGAGTTTGAAAGTAAGCAGAATGATCTTTTGAAACTCCGTCATTTCATGGGGCGCACGGCGCAGCTCGATGAGATTAATACATATCTCTCATTGTGCGATAGAACGAGCGAACCCGAGATCGAAGAGCTGCGTTCGGAGCTGATGCAGTCTTTCGCGGCCGGCTATTTTGATGAACAGGACGCGGCGCTCAATAAGCTTACAGAAAAATGGCTTTCCTTTAAGGCTCTCTACACTGAGCATTATGCAGAAAAGCATGACGGCTCGCCCGCATCGGGTCAGGCCAAAGGAAAACTCGATGAATTTCTTGGGAGAGATGACTGGACAACGTTGGCTGGTCTGTCGGAAATACCGTGGTTTGGACGACACGATATGGAGATGGCAATGGCAAAGATCCGTGATATCCGCACGCCGGAATGCAGGGCCGACGTGCGTAAGATACTTGACGCGAGCCCGTTTTGCTCTTGTTCATTTAGACTCGCTAACGCAGCCGACAGCGACGGCCAGATCGATCAACTCGCATATACCGTCGCGCAGGGAATTGACTATTTTCGACAAAAGATGCTTGCGGAGCAGTCGGCGCTTTATCTGTCACTGAGCGAGATGAACAAGAGACATCCGGCCCATGAAGCACTTTCAACAGTGCAAGAGATCGTTCCCACTCTTGAAAACGGCCAGAATTTTCCCGTTTTGACAGCATCGCAAATCCACATACTAAAAAATGCGACGAGCAAGTTAGATATTTCCGGTTCGCTTCACAACGACAGGCGTCGCGCGAGCCTCGATTCTTTTATCGGATTTCATTCCGAAGACTGGAGCGAGATCGAAAGCGAGCTGGATGGCCTGACGGATTTTCCGACTTTAGATCCGTAGAATAGGACCGGCGATCGTCGCGGTATTATTATTACGGGCCGAGGGTTTCAAGTTTTGCTCCGTTCGACTATATTTTATCGGTATGGCAAGCATATCGATAATAGGAACAGGCCGCGTCGGCGGAGCATTGGCTCTCGCACTTCCGAACGAACGATATTCGATCCGCGAGCTTATATTTCGCAGCGATCCGGAACGGGCGGTGGCGATCGCAGAGTTGGCGGGCGACCCGTGCATTTCAACGCTGGAGAATATTTCGTCGATCGATTCGGACATCATATTTATCACGACGCAGGATGCACGGATCGCGACTGTTGCGAAAGAATTGATACCAAAAGTTTCCGGCTCTCCATTTGTTTTTCATACAAGCGGCGCACTTTCGTCAAAGGTTCTCGATGGGCTGAAAGCGGTCGGCTGCAAAACGGGTTCTATTCATCCGCTTGTGTCCGTCAGCAGCTCCGAGGCGGGGCCCGAACGATTCAAGGGATCGTATTTTTGCATTGAGGGTCAGACCGAATCTTTAGATATTGCCCGCGAGATCGTATCATCGCTCGGCGGCATTCCGTTTACCGTTGACACGAATTTCAAGTCGCTTTATCACGCATCTGCGGTGACGGCTTGCGGGCATTTGGTCGCGCTGTTCGACGTCGCCGCTGAGATGATGACGAAGTGCGGGCTTTCCGAAGAAGATTCGAAAAAGATCCTGCTGCCGCTGGTAAAAAGCACTGTGCAGAACATCGGCGAACAAAGCACTGCCTCTGCTTTGACGGGCACCTTTGCCCGCGCCGACGTTGAGACGTTTGTCGAGCATCTAAAAGTATTGAACACGACAGTGTCGGACGAGATCCTTGAGATCTACTTGCTCTTAGGGGAAAGATCCCTTGAGCTTGCGGCAAAGCAGGGCGTCAGTCGCGAGCGTGTCGATACGCTTCGCACAAAGGTTTCGATAGCGAAATCGAAATTGAAATGGTAGTATCAGACCAAGCGGAAAAAGAGGGAAATGGCGAGGAAAAAAGAGCGTTTTGAGGTTGAAAAGCAGGTGTTTCTTGAGCATATTCAGAAAGCCGGCTTGCGCCGCACAACGCAGCGCGATCTTATTCTCGAAAAATTCCTGAGCACCGAAGAACACCTCACCAGCGAGGATCTTTACCGCCTCGTCAGCAAGCTCGACGCGAGCGTCGGGAACACGACTGTTTACCGAACGCTCAAACTTTTGACCGAGGCGGGCCTTGCCCGCGAGGTTAGGTTTGGTGACAACAAAACCTATTACGAACATCACTATAATCAC
>JBKJJR010000238.1:0-5434 GCA_046597835.1 Pyrinomonadaceae bacterium | reverse complement strand
GCACAATATCAAATTCCCCATCAACGAGCCCGCGACAGGCAAAGGCGGTAAATCGCAGATACAGGAATACATCGATTTTTACCGCTCGGCGGGTGCCCAGCACATTGCTCTGTTGTGTCGTGATATTCGAGCCACGGTCGCCAAGCTGCAAGAGAACGGCGTCGAGTTCCTGACGATTCCCGATACATATTACGACGATCTGTTGGACCGCGTCGGCGAGATCGACGAAGACATCGAATCGTTAAAGAAACTCGGCATTCTGGTTGACCGCGATGAGGAAGGCTATCTGCTCCAGATCTTTACAAAACCGGTTGAAGATCGCCCCACGGTATTCTACGAAATTCTCCAACGCAAAGGCTGCAAAGGCTTTGGCAAAGGTAATTTCAAGGCTTTGTTTGTCTCTATAGAGGAAGAACAGCGACGACGAGGGAATCTATAGAGATTTAGCCCCATATCAAACGAGTGATACAAATTCGATCTTTCACTCCAGGCGATTTGGACTCGGTCGTTGATGTATTTCGTTCAAATATCCCGAAGTACTTTGGATGGGATGAAGAAGTGGGTCTTCGTGATTTTCTTCTGGCCTACGCAGAAAATTACTACGTCGTTGAAATGGACTGCGAAGTTGTGGGGGCGGGCGGAATTGCGATCAATGACGACGACACGGTTTCCCTGTGTTGGGGAATGATCCGCAATGATAAATTGGGAACCGGGCTTGGAAAAAGGCTGACGGAATTTCGTATTTTAAGATCTCGAGAAAAGTTTGGCGACCTGCCGATCGTCGCGAGCACTTCGCAACATACACAAGAATTTTACGAAAAGTTCGGCTTTCGCTTGGCCAAGCAAACGCCAGACGGTTTCGGCCCCGGCATCGATATTTGTAAAATGCGGCTGGATTGATAAGCCACAAATTGAAATAGATAGTCATTGATTGGAATTTTATCTGTGTTAATCTGTGGCTAATTTTCTTATGAAACTTAAATATCAAACAGGTTTTGGAAACGAATTTGCGACTGAGGCGGTTGAGGGCGCATTGCCAGTGGGGCGTAATTCACCGCAAAAGGCAGCGCTGGGGCTTTATGCGGAGCAATTTTCGGGGACGGCGTTCACTGTGCCGCGTGTTCATAACAAACGGACTTGGACATACCGCATCCGGCCGAGCGTTACGCATAGGCCATTTGAGAGGATTGAAAATCGCGGTTGGCAAAGCCGTTTTGACGAGATCGATGTTACACCGAATCAACTTCGCTGGGACCCACTGCCGGTGCCGACAGAACCGGCCGATTTTATTGAAGGCATTACGACAATAGCTGGTAACGGCGACCTGTTTTCGCAGACCGGTATGGGCGTCCATATCTACGCCTGCAATAAGGGCATGGGCGACCGCTATTTTTACAACGCCGACGGCGAGATGCTGATCGTTCCCGAGATGGGCAGGCTCGGTTTCCTGACTGAGCTGGGAGCAATACAGGCCGCACCGGGTGAGATCGTTGTGATCCCGCGCGGTACCCGGTTTCGCGTTGAAATTGGCGATCCTCAGTGTCGCGGTTATATTTGTGAGAATTACGGTGATCAGTTTCGCCTGCCAGATCTCGGCCCGATCGGTGCGAACGGCCTCGCTAATTCGCGCGATTTTGAAACGCCGGTTGCGTGGTATGAGGATCGCGAAGGCACCTTCGAACAGGTCGCAAAATTCGGCGGCAATTTATGGTCGTGCGAAATAAACCATTCGCCGCTCGACGTTGTAGCATGGCACGGCAATTACGCTCCTTATCGTTATGATCTGCGCCGGTTTAATACCATTGGCTCGATCTCTTTTGATCATCCCGATCCGTCGATCTTTACAGTGCTGACCTCACCTTCAGGTGAGCAGGGCGTTGCGAATTGCGATTTTGTCATCTTCCCCGACCGATGGCTGGTCGCCGAAAACACCTTCCGACCGCCGTGGTATCACCGTAATTTTATGTCCGAATACATGGGCCTTATCTATGGTGCCTACGACGCCAAGGAAGAAGGCTTTGTCCCAGGCGGCGGCTCGCTCCACAACCAAATGTCCGCCCACGGGCCGGACCAGGACGCTTTCGACAAGGCCTCGAACGCAAATCTAATGCCGCAAAAGCTCGAAGGCACGATGGCGTTCATGTTCGAATCGCGTTACATCATCCGCCCGACGCGCTTTGCGATGGAATGCCCGCAACTCCAGCGAGAATATTCAGATGTCTGGCAGGGTTTGAGAAAGAACTTTCAGGTCTGAGCGTTTATAGGTTCGCGCTTCCATACGCGCAACATTATAATTTGAGCATTTATTACATAAGGAGAAACTATGGCAATCAAACGAACATCAGAAGCAAAATGGAACGGCAGCATCACCGAGGGTAGCGGCAATGTCAAACTCGGCAGCGGTGCATTTGAGGGGGCGTATTCATTCAACTCGCGCTTCGGCGACGATACTAAGGCGACAAATCCCGAGGAGCTGATAGCGGCGGCACACGCGGCGTGCTTTTCAATGGCGCTGTCGGGATTCTTGGGCCGGGCAGGCTTTCAGCCGACCAGCGTCGAAACAAAGGCCGTTGTTCATCTGGAAAAAAAGGATGACGGCTTTGTCATACCAAATATCGACCTCGAAACCGTAGCCGATGTGCCGAACATCTCAAACGACGAATTTCAAACCATTGCCAAAACAGCAAAGGAAAAATGCCCGGTGTCACAGGTTCTGGCGGGCGCCGAGATCAGCCTAAAGGCGACACTGAAATAATTTTCGTCCTCAGTTTCGCTGTGAGGCAGTCAATTATATTCTTGCCAACACGTCGCTCTATCGACGACGTGGTTGCCAAGACGGCGCGTGCCGAGCGACCTTAGCCGATGGCCAGAATTGAAAGGGACGACACGCTCGCTGACACTCGCATTTCTGGCAGAGTGTGAAGTATTATTTTATACAAAATATAAGGAGGCGAAAATATGGAAAACGCAGCAGTATTCAACCAGCAACAGCTATCACCTGTACGAATACTGGAAACCGGCATGGCATTTTGGCCTGCCAAAACTTTGCTCTCAGCCGTCGAACTCGGCGTATTTACAAAACTAGGAAGCGGATCGATGACCGGCGTCGAGCTTCAAAATGCTCTCGGTCTTCACGCACGGGCAAATCCCGATTTCTTTGACACGCTCGTTGCGCTTCGCTTTTTAGAACGCGACGGGGACGGCCCGGATTCGCGATATCGCAATACGGCGGAAACGGGGGCGTTCCTCGACCGAAACAGCCCGCAATTTATAGGCGGCTTTTTAGAAATGGCGAACGCGCGGCTCTATCCATTTTGGGGCGATCTGACCGACGCCCTCAAAACGGGCAAGCCGCAAAATGAAACGAAACACGGCGGTGAAGGCGTTTTCGAGGAACTATACCGCGAACCTGCGCGCCTTGAGCAATTTATGGACGCGATGGCGGGCATCTCTGCCGGAAACTTCATGGCGCTGGCCGATGAGTTTGATTTTTCCAAATACAACACACTTTGTGATATTGGGGGAGCGGCGGCAACGCTTTCGATGATAGTCGCCCAAAAGCACCCGCTTCTTAAAATAGTTTCCGCCGATCTTCCCCAGGCAACCGCTATCGCCAAGAAAAAGATAGCTGTTGCCGGGCTTTCCGATCAGGTGTCGGCAGTCAACATCGACTTTTTCAAAGACCCCCTGCCAAATGCCGACGTCATCACAATGGGAATGATCCTGCATGATTGGAACCTCGAGAAAAAGATGATGCTTATCCGCAAGGCCTACGACGCATTGCCCGACGGCGGGGTTTTCATCGTTGTCGAGGGTTTGATCGACGACGCACGCCGCGAGAATGCGTTTGGTTTGATGATGTCGCTGAATATGCTCGTCGAGTTCGGCGACGCTTTTGATTACACCGGTGCGGATTTTGACGGGTGGTGTAAGGAGGTTGGGTTCAAAAGAACCGAAGTTATACCTCTGACCGGTCCGTCGAGCGCCGGCGTCGCTTATAAATAAACATGTGCAGGAATATGAAGACACTTTTCAATTTCGACCCGCCGGCCTCGATGGATGAAGTTCAGGCATCATCCCTCCAATTCGTTCGCAAGCTGTCGGGGTTCAATAAATCGTCGAAGGCAAACGAAGAGGCATTTTATCTCGCGGTCGAGCGAGTCTCGGCCGCTGCGCAGGAGATGCTGAATTCGCTTGTCACCCACGCTCCATAACGCGACCGCGAAACCGAGGCCGCACGTGCTAAGGAAAAAGCGGCGGTCAGATACGGCACAATCCGCTAGTGCGCTAGAATATCAAGCACTGCCGATGAAACTTCGAGATGAATGGAAATGGGTGATCCCGATACTCGCCGTTTGTGCGTTTCTCTTTGCCAATTCGCTGGGCGGCGAATTTGTCTATGACGATACGCGGCAGATCGTTCGCAATACGCTTATTCAGGACAACTCGCTGATCTGGAAGGCTCTGACCTCCGACGTATGGGCCTTTAAGGGCGACGGCACGCAGGCGGCGAGCAACTACTGGCGCCCCACGTTCACACTCTGGAACATCATAAATTTCCGATTATTCGGAATGAGTCCGCTTGGCTGGCATGTCGCAAATCTCATTCTGCACAGCGGCGTTTGCTTGATGGCTTATGCCCTGCTCAGACGTTGGGCGTTTTCTGCAATAGTTGCCTTCACGATCACGCTCATTTTTGCAGTGCATCCCGTTCATGTTGAATCTGTCTCGTGGATCGCGGGCTCACCTGACCTGCTTTTTTCGCTGGCATTTCTCGGCTCGTTGTGGTTTGCGACAAGCTATCGCGAATCCCGCTTAAACAATCATTTGATATTGACGGCGTTGCTCTATGCCATTGCACTCGGAGCAAAAGAGATCGGCATAGTGTGCCTGCCCATCTATTATTTGGTGCTGATCGAGAAGCCGGCGGAAGGAAAAAAGAAGAAAGCCGCTGACAATAACACTCCGCTGCTTGCTCTCGCTGCGATCGCTATTGCGTATTTTCTCATCCGCTGGGCGGTGCTCGGGTCGGTTTCGCGGCCGCCTGACGATGCGGTCGCATTTGGCGATGCCGTAATGAGCATTCCGGCGATGTTTGCATTTTATCTGCAACAGATATTTGCGCCTTTTTCGATTGCGGTAAATTATCCGATGACGCCGGTTACACAGATCGGCCCTACGAATTTTATTATTCCGCTTGTAGTTTCTGTCGCTGCTGTCGCGGGCATTGTATATCTTGCAAAAACCTCTCCGAAAATACGCCTCGCATCGGCGATCTTTTTGCTCCCATTGATACCGGCGATGAACGCGACGGCGTTTATCTCGGAACAGATCGTCCACGACCGCTATCTTTATCTGCCGCTGCTCGGCGCATTAATGCTGCTGGTGCCACTGGCGGCCAAAGTTGTAAATGAACGCTACATCCTGATCGCCG
>JBKJJR010000170.1:0-3352 GCA_046597835.1 Pyrinomonadaceae bacterium | reverse complement strand
GATCTATGTCGGCGGCGAAACATGGAAAGCCGGGCGGGCAATGCCGCGGGCGATGGATATGGTTGACGCCGTCTATCGGGAAGTTGAAAATCATCCGCAGCAACTGACAATGTGCACGACGGCGGCTGACATACGGATTGCCAAGAAAAGCGGCAAATTGTGTGTACTGATGGGGATCGAGGGCGGTTATGTGATCGAGAATTCGCTTGCCGCATTGCGTGAATTCTATCGGCTCGGCGTCCGCTATATGACGCTGACGCATAACGTGACTCATGATTGGGCCGATGCTCATCGTGACACGCCGAAGAACAACGGCCTGTCCGATTTTGGCAGGGAAGTCGTCCGCGACATGAACCGTTTGGGCATGTTCGTTGATATTTCGCACGTTTCGGTGAAGGTGATGAACGATGTGCTTGATGTTTCGACTGCGCCGATAATTGCCTCGCATTCATCGGCTCGGGCATTAAACGATCATACGCGAAATGTGCCGGACGACGTGCTAAAACGAGTCGCCAAAAAAGGCGGCGTTATAATGGTCAATTTTTCGCCGGCCTTTTTAGATGCGAGGACGAATAAAGAATACAACGAACGCGACGCGCGGCTCAAACCGCAGATCGACGCTCTAAAGGCTCAATACAAAGACGATCCGAAGGGATTTAATATCGCTCAGAGCAAATTGCTTGAAGCAAACCCGATCTACGTCGCGCCTTACACGCGGATCGTCGATCACATAGATCACATTAAGCAGGTTGCGGGGATAGATCATGTCGGGATCGGTTCCGATTTTGATGGAGTTCCTTTTTTACCTGAGGGAATGCACGGTGCCGAGGACCTCGTTCTTGTCACCTACGAAATGCTCAGACGCGGTTATACTGAAACCGAAATTCGAAAAGTGCTGGGCGAAAATCTGCTCCGTGCGATGTCGCAGATGGAATCAGCCGCAAAGATCGGCACGCGAAAGATCAGCGGTGAGGGAAGCCGGAAGCGGATAAAATAGTTCTGGATAGCTCCTGCCCGCATGTAAGTAACACGGCGATCTCAACGTCAGTGTTCCGCCCTTACTAACGTGCGGGCTTTTGCAATCTTGACTACCAAAATAAATTCAAGTATAAGTAGTTGCGTAAGTCCAGTTACTTTAGCCAATTACGAATTGAGTGCGCGGTTGTTTTAAGATGCGCAGCCGCCGGTTTTCTCGTTACATCAGCATCCATCTTTTTGAGAGGAGATTAGGATTATGAAAAGAAATTTGTTTGCGTTGATAACGCTTGCTGTTTCGAGCTTTATGATTTCATGCAGCGAACCTGCCGCCAATAGCAAGCCGGCCAACATTGCCGCGGGCAATGCCAATGTGGCACCTCCCGTAAATCCGGCGGCGATCGAGGCTGACATTAAAAAGTTGGTAACAGATTACGCTGCTGCTACAGCGAAAAATGATATTGCGGCGTATGAAAAAACAACGGCTGACAACTTTATGTTCGTCGGCAACGACGGCGCTATGCAAACTAAGGCCGAACGTGTCGAGTCAATGAAATCCGGTGCGACAAAATACGAAACCCTAACCTACGACGACGTGAGTGTCCGCGTTAATCCAGAAGGCACTAGTGCGATCGCCATTGCCAAAGCTGTCGTCAAAGGGACAAATATGGGCAAGCCGATCGACAGCACGGTTCGCGTTACCCAGGTCTGGTCAAAGACCAAAGACGGTTGGAAGATGTCGAGCCTGCAAGCTACAAACCTGACAGCCAAAACCGATGACAAGTCAAAAATGGAAGATAAGGCCAAGACTGACGACAAGTCGAAGATGCAAGACAAGGCAATGGCGGCCGATAAAGCGGCAACCGAGGATAAAGCGAGCGACAAAGCTCCGACAGCCAAAAAATAAATTGAAGAATTGATCTAAATCTGAACGACATTTTACAGGAGGAATTTTATGAAAAGAACATTGTTTACATTGATAACGCTTGCACTTGCAAGTTTTCTAATGGCATGCGGCGATTCGGCGACAAACGTTACCGTCAAACCGGCGAATATGGCCGCTGCCAACGCCAACGTGGCTAAGTCGCCGGCTGTCGACCAGGAGGCGGTCAAGGCAGAGGTCCGAAAGGTCATGGAAGCGATCAAGGCCGGCCTTACCAAAAATGACGCCGATGCGATGGATAAGATCTACGCTGACGACTACAAGATCACCTACCCCGACGGCACGAGCATGAACAAAGCTGAACGCCTCGCGGCTATCCGCTCGGGTGCGGTCAAGTTCACCTCGATCGAATTCACCGAACAGAGCATCACCGTCAATCCTGACGGCAACGGTGCGACCGGCGTTTTCAAGGTCATGGCGAAGGGAACGATGAAGGGTAAGGCCATTGACCCCGAAAGTCTCACGACCGGCGTGTTCTCCAAGACCCCGGCAGGCTGGCGACTGATGTCCGCCGTGAACTCTAAGGTGGACGCTGCAGCCGGTAAGATGGACGACAAGGCGAAGTCCGCGGCTAACAAGATGAGCGAGCCTCAAAAGAGAACGGGCGACACGAAGGTTGATTCAGTAGTGGGCGACGACGTACCGGCGCCGAAGAAGAAATAATTGAATTTGTAATTCATCAGGGGGAGTAACGCTTCTCCTGTTTTTTTGGTGGACGGCACTCTCAACAGATTGAGTTTGCCGGACACTTTTTCCAATGAATAAAGGAGAATCACAGTGAAATACATTTTAGTAACTTTGGTATTGATAGTTGGAATGTTCGGTGCCGCATTCGGCGAATGCTCGAGTGCCGACAGGGCAGCGCTTGAGGCTTTTGACCGTGCGTGGGGCATGGCCGGCCAAAAAGGCGACAAGGCCGCGTTGATGGATCTTTACGCCGACGATTACATGGGCCTGCCGGGAATGCAGAACAAAATGACGACCATCGAAAACACGATGAAGACATTTGAAGCAAACAAGGCAAATTCTAATCCCGACAAGACCACCCACGATCATTACTACATCACCTGCACGGCAAACTCTGCCACCATTACACACCGCAACACTATCTGGACAGCCGATGGAGCCGGCGGTAAGCCTGAGATGTTTTATACCCGCAGCGTTCATATGCTCGAGAAACGCGGCGGCAAATGGCAGGTCGTCAGCAACCCCGGCGGCGGCAGCATGGACGACTATGCCACCCTCTGGTATCTGGAACAGGACTGGAACGATGCCGGCCCGAAACGTGATAAGGAATGGTTTGAGAAAAACTATGCCTCGGACTTCACCAGTGTCAGTTCGCGCAGCGGAAAACTGATGAATAAGGCGGAGGATATCGCCGACACGATAAATGACAAAGGAAAGCCTGAGTTTAACGAGACTTCGGACATGAAC
>JBKJJR010000058.1:0-6601 GCA_046597835.1 Pyrinomonadaceae bacterium | reverse complement strand
AAAGAATATCAAAAAGGCCCATTTGACGGGAATGCTATAATTGAATGAATGGGAACAATTAATAAGAAAAGCAAATCCTTACTAATCTTGGGTGCTCTATTTCTGGTTATCGGATTTTCTGGTCCTGCCGTTCTTTCACAAACGGATCCGTCGCAAATGGCTCCGGCCATTTCCAGCCTTAAGGGAGTTTCTGTCGGTATGACAAAAGCCGAAGTTAAAGAAGTTCTCGGAAAGCCCAAGATGTCCGATAAAACGAGCATGAATTATACATTTTCCAAAACCGAAACGGCACAGATCGGTTTTGACGAAAAAGGAAACGCGCGCACGATCGCTGTAATTTATACAAATGGTGATGAGACTGCACCATCGTTTTCGGACATATTCGGCCCCGATGTTCCGTTTGTCGAAGGCAAAAACGGAGGCGTTTATAAGCTGATCCGTTATCGGAAAGCCGGATATTATGTTGCTTATAGCAGGACGATGGTTTCAAAAAAACCGATGGTCATAATTACAATGAGAAAAATCGCGAAGTAAAACCTAACTGCAAATAACCCATTGCAATCCTACGGATTCCCAGTCGGAACGGGGGCTACAATCTCAAAATTTAGGAATATCTGGGTGGTGCCTACCCTGGCTTTCAGGAATTCCTCAATTCGATCTTGATGAGTTTGATTCAGTTTCGCATCCGAAATAATAAGAGCGACCCAAATGCGAACTTGTTCGGAACCGTTGTTATTAAAGGATCGCTGAATTATGCAGGACTTTATCGAGGAATACTGAGCTTTTAGTTCATCGAATATCTGTTTACTCAACGCTTTCTCGGCGTCGATCGCGGCGACGCTTTCCTTTTTCTCGGCTTCGGAGGCGGCAACCTTTTCCCTTAAGGCGTTGAGTTCTTTTTCTTTCTCATTTAAAACCGTATTGATTTGTTGGCTTTTTTTGTCATCTTTTTCGGAGCGATTTAGAATTGCGAAGCCTTGCTTTATTTCTAATGTTGCCCCATTGAGCTGATATCGACCAAGTTTAGATCTAAGTTCTTCGATCACGTTTTCTTGAATTGTTTCGCCGCCATAGGTTAGGGTTATAGCCTTTTTCTTTCCGTCGATGGTTTTATCCAATAGATAATCGTTTGGGAATACGGCTTCGCTTTCAACGAACTGATTAGCTCTCTGTCTAAACCGATTTTGCTGAACAATGTCGTAACCGAAATAGATGCTTGGCAAAAGAGTAAGAAGGACCACGCCCCAGACAATTCTTTTTGAGACGACCTCATCGTGGGCGTCCTCTAGGTGTTTGCGTGGAAAGTGTAAGAACCTCGCGGTTACAAGTGTTGCAAGAGCAATGAAAACTGTGTTGATAACGAACAGATAAAGTGCTCCGCTGAAATAGGCAAAGTTCCAATTGGCTAACCCGTAACCAGCAGTGCACAGCGGCGGCATTAACGCGGTTGCAATAGCAACACCCGGAATAACATTGCCTTTTTGACGGCTCGACATCGCTAGAATGCCTGCGAAACCGCCGAATAATGCGATCAGTACGTCGTAGATATTCGGCGATGTCCGCGCAAGAATTTCCGATGATGCATCGTTGATAGGTGAAAGCAGGAAAAAAATCGTAGATGTCGTTAAACCAATACTAAGCGCAAATGCGCAATTCGTCAGTGCCTTCTTAAGAAGCTGAAGATCATTGATCGCCATGCCCATTCCAAGGCCCATAATTGGCCCCATCAGAGGCGAGACAAGCATCGCACCGATAACTACGGCTGTTGAATTAACATTCAATCCAAGCGAAGCAATAAAGATCGCAAAAACAAGAATCCAAAGATTAGTACCGCTAAACGCAACGCCTTTTTCGACGCTGTCGATAACGACTTCAAAATCTTCTTTCTCGTGTCTGAGGCTGAACGCCGCAAGTATTCTGTTCATCTTGATTCGGAATTCATATCACTTAAGTAGTGTTCCAAGTAATATGATTTATTAAATCATATCGCATGGTTCGCTCTCCAAGTCGCTTGGAGGCGCTTTCCAACTGACTTCAAGCATCAGATCTTTTCTTCATTCGTATTCTCAAACCCAAACGCGATCGCGGCTTTGAGGACGTCGGGGTTTATATCTTTTAGAGTTTTGAACCTGATGCAATAGCCGGTCACGGTCGCTTTGCCGAGGTCTTTGGCGTAGGTTTCGGCCAGGTATTTCTTGTCTTCGATGCCCATGATGTAAACGGAGATCCCGTTTGAGACGGCCGTCAAACCGATCTGATAAAACTCCCGAGTCTTACCGGCCGCCAATCTCATCGTATAGTGTCCATATCCAATATTTGGGTTAGAGACAACCTTGCCTTTGTCGTCCACACCATCGAGGAACCACAACTTACATCCCGGCGATATCTGCAAAATGCTGTCGTGCAGCGTTTGCATCTCGCTGCGTTTGGGTTCAGGTTGGCTGGCAAGATACTCTTTGATCTGGTTTTGTGCGTCCATATAAAAATTAAGATTGTTTAGCTATCTGTTTGCTGCGATAACGTCGCGAGCAGCTCTTCCAGATGATTCAACGTCATAGTAAATCCTTCTTTGAAGCCCATTTCGACCATCCGTTCGAGGCGCTCGAGCGACTCGTTGTAAATGGAAATGACGACCTTTGTCGTTCCGTCTTGTTCGCTGAAGTTCAGATCCCAATCAGAGCCCGGCAATTCAAGATTTTCATCCGCGTCCGCAAAAGTATTAAAGAGCTTGAAATTGGTTTTTGGAGTGATGGACGTGTATTTCTGAACCGCCCAACGCTCAGCTCCTTCAGGTGTGACCATTGCGTAAAATCTGCGGCCGCCAACCTCGAAATCCATCACCTTTGTCCGTGACAAGAACGGTTTCGGCGCCCACCACTGGTCGAGAAGTTCCGGCTTGGTGTAAGCGTCCCATACCAGGTCGAGACCGGCTTCAAATTCTGCTGTGATATAAACGGTTTTCGTCGGTTTGTCGACGGTAAAATCAAGTAGCATTTTATTTGTCCTCTTCCTTTTTTTTCATTGCTGCCAATAGTTCGTCAAGCTGATCGATCCGCGTTTCCCAGATCTTTCGATACTGCTCTAACCATTTGTCGATCTCTTTCATTTTTTCGATCTCTAGCGAATAGTAAATTTCCCGCCCCCGCTGTTCCTGCGTTACAAGTTCGCATTCTGTCAGTATCCGCAGATGTTTGGAAACGGCCTGCCGCGTTGTGTGAAAATTCTCCGCCAGAGCATTCGGCGTCATCGCCTGCAGAGCGATCAAAGCAATGATCGCCCGTCTGGTCGGGTCGGCTATGGCTTGGAATATGTCTCGTTTCATAACTGCATAAATGATTATGCAACCAAACAGTTGCGGATGTCAAGCGCAACCAAACGGTGTCGCAAATTTCTTTTCATTTTTAGGAAAAAACGAAATTCTTCGGCCTGACGTATGGGAACTTGGGAGCAGGATCTGCCATGTTAGTCGTACGTTCTATTTTCGCTCCGCTCGTCGTTAAATCGCGCGGCTCCGTAACCGAGGCGCATAAACACGAAAAGCTACCAAACCATAAATTTGATAGCTCACCCAAAAAAATGATGGCGGAGACGACAGGATTCGAACCTGTGGTAGTTTTTAACGCTACAACGATTTAGCAAACCGCCGCTTTCAGCCGCTCAGCCACGTCTCCGCATCTGCCCAATGGGCAGACTTCAATTCTAGCCGAAGGGCAAACTTTGTCAAGTTAATCGCATCCTAGCAATCGAGAAACGATGCCCGTTCTAGCTTGACACGCCTATTTTTTGGGAACAAAATACGAGAGTTACGCGCGCTCGTTTGGAACTTGTGAATTTTATAGTAAAGATAAAAAGATCTTTTCAGATCTTGTTTTTGGTGTTGGTGCCACTCTCGGCGGCTTATGCAGCTGCGCCTGCTACAAATCCACCTGTCATTCACAACAGTAGCGGACCCCTTGGAATAATAAAAGGCATTATTCGCGACGACACTGGCAACCCGATAGATGACGCGACAGTGGCGATCTTTCGGGCCGGAACATCCAAACTGTTAAAACAGGTAACGTCGTCCACCGACGGCAGTTATCTGGCAAAGATAATGCCTGGAACTTATACGGTCCTGGCGGTGGCGCAGGGTTTTAATCCGACTTATCTATTCGGTGTTGAGGTCAACCGTGCCACGGAATCGAGTTACGGCTTTAAGCTTGAGCGAACGGGAAGCGGCGACACACTTCCGGAAAAACGGCTTGACCGAAACAGTTCGAAATGGAGAATTCGCGGAGCCCAATCCGAGCGGTCCATATATCAAAATCAGGAAGGAAAATCGCCTATTGGCGGCGATGCGGCCGCATCAATAGATGAGGCGGGCGAAGAAGGTCCCGCGGGCCGCAAAGCTCAAACAATAGTTGAAACATATTTTGCAGGTTCCAACGACGGCAATTACGCCGGAGTCAATTTTGCGACGCTTCTTCCCGCAGGAGACGACGCTGAAGTCGTCATCGCCGGACAAACGGGAACGGGGAAAAACGCACCACAGCGCTTCGAGGCAGATATCAAACTGCATAAGTCTGCCGGTCACGTGCTCCGATTTAATTCATCGGCTGGCTGGTTGGGAAATGTAATCGCACAAAATAGAGAAAGGCCGTTGGGACAGATTTCATTTCAGGTATTAGACGAATGGAAAGTCCGCGAAGGAATAATCTTCGTTTTCGGCCTCGATTACTCGCGTTTTGTCGGAGCAGGCGATGATATGTCTCTATCGCCTCGTCTCGGGCTTCAATACGATCTCAATTCAAAGACGCGATTGAGAACCGCATTTACCACTCAAACTGAAGAAAGATCGTGGGCCCATTCGATCGACCTCGAGGGCGAGAACATCGCATTCTCCGAACCGGTTTCGGTCGAAGATCTGGTGTTCGTCCGCGGCAGACCGCAAATTAATAAGAGTCGCCGGCTGGAATTTGGCGTCGAGCGGGTGATCGACAACCACTCCAGCGTCGAGACGAACGCATTTTTCGACACAACACTTGGCCGCGGCGTTGGTTTGAACAGCTTACCGTTCGACACGCTGGGCGGTGACGGATTTGGCGAATTTGTTGCGAATCAGCAAGGCAGAACGCAGGGAATCAGAGTCGTTTATACAAGACGGCTGAACGCGCTTTTTACTACGTCGGCCGGTTATTCGGCGGGAACGGGCCAGAAACTTTCTACGGCAGCCATCACGGACCCATTGCATGTTTTCGAAAGTGATTTCTTCCAGTCCTTTTTTGGCCAATTAGCGGCCGATTTAAAGACCGGGACGAGCATCAGAACAATCTTCCGCCTTTCCCCGCAGGCTACCGTTTTTGCCATCGATCCTTTTAAAGGACGATTAGCTATTTATGATCCCGGCCTGAGCGTTCTCGTTACCCAGAACCTGCCGACTTTCGGTCTGCCCTTACGTGCGACGGCGATAGTTGATGCAAGAAATATCTTCGATTTTCAGCCCAGCGTTTCGGGCGAAGAAGGGAACCTGAAACTAACAGGCCTCGCGAGAACACTTCGTGGCGGCATACAGGTGCGCTTCTAGAATTTGCCGCAAAGAAAATTGATCTCACAGAATTTTGGCCAGGCCCTCTGTGTTTTCTGCATTCTCTGGGGATAAATGTTTGTCCAAATTCTCGGATTCTCAAGCAAAAAGCTGAATAATTCAAGGTGGATATCGACACGTTGTTTTGCCGCCCAAACGTGGTTTTTTTCGAGCAAAACTCGGAAACGCGTCGGGCTTTATCGTTTTTTTCTATTGGAACGTATGTTGCGTTAAAATAACCTCGTTGAGGTATGCCTTGATTTGATGAAGGATAAGATGCTTACAAGTCGGAGCCTGATGTGGCTCCTGGCGTGCGTGCTGTTTGTCACAGCGGCCGCCCTAAACTTGTCGCAGCGTACACTTCAAAATCTGCCGCCGACCGACGGCATACGTTGGACTCAAAAGGCTGACGGCATCTATGCTGATAAGGTAACGCCCGGTTTTGCCGGCTCACGCGCCGGAATTGCGGTCGGCGACAAACTGATCGGCATCGGTTTCGATGGTGACAAAACCGAAGAGATCACATCGCCCGCCGATGTCCAGATGTATCTGGAATCTGCGGGCGTCGACGGCAATCTCACCTACTTTTATCAGCGACCCGCATATTCCTTTCCCGATAATTATTATTTTGCCGACCTGCGCCACATCGATCCGATACCACGATGGGATCCTTCGATCATCTTCCTTTCGATAGTGGGCGTTATCTGGCTCGGTGTCGGAATATTTGTTCTTTTCAAGCAGGGCAGTCGCTCGCCGTTTGTTCTACATTTTGCGACCCTTTGTCTGGCTGCATTTGTATTTCACACATATAAGGCGATCGGCATCGGGAGGGATTTTGACCTCGCCGTCGATCTTTTGGACAACATTGCCCTCGCGTCGTTCGTTCCGCTTTTCCTACATTTTTGCATTCGTTATCCTGTCCGGAGCGCCGTATTCACCGACCCGCGCTGGAAAACATACATTCTTTATGTTCCGGCGGCGATCTTCGCCGCAATTCTTATATTTGCATCGCTCGTTCCGCAATTTTGGCCGGAATCA
>JBKJJR010000032.1:0-5150 GCA_046597835.1 Pyrinomonadaceae bacterium | reverse complement strand
GCGCTGATGACATCTTGATCGCCGAGGGCGAAACGGTCCACGTCGTGACCGACAAGGACAAAAAAGTCCGCGTGCTGCCTGAGATCTATCGAACTCGTCTGCTCGATACTCATGAGCAGGCATTTCCTGTCGACCATGCACCGAGTTGATACGGGCCCAATGTCCAGGCTCAAAACGGGTTGAGGTCTTTGGACTTTGTACATTGGACCTTAGACTAAGCATATGCCCGGTGCCGAAAGAGCCGAAATATATTTCATCGCGGCTATGATGATCCTTATCGTCATTGTTTGTATTCTTTCCGTCTATTTTTTCTTTACGACCTATAAAAAAGAGATGCGCGAGAAAAAGTTAAGAAAGCAGGAGTCAGAAGCAAGGAAGCAGAATTCAGGAGTCCAAGATCCAAAATCTGAGATCTAAGATCCAAGATGCCGCATGCAAATCTGTTAACTGACAAATCATCCGCACTGGTCGTCGTTGATATTCAGGAGGCATTTCGCGGTGTGATTCCTGACTTTGGATCAACTGCTCAACGAGCTTCGATAGCTGTTCGCGGCTTCCAAATTCTCGGCGTTCCGGTGATCATTACGGAACAATACCCCAAAGGATTAGGCAGCACGGCGAAGGAGATCAAGCGGGTTTTGCCCGACGATTTTGAAATATTTGAAAAGACCGCATTTAGCTCATGCGGTGCAGAAACTTTCGTGGCAAAGCTCGAAGAAACGGACGTGAAACAGGTCGTCCTTTGCGGACTTGAAACACACGTCTGCGTTAATCAAACAGCACACGACCTGCTTGATCGAGGGTTTCAAGTGCATATTCTGTGCGATTGCGTGACTTCGAGATTTGAATACAACCGCCTTGCAGGGTTGGCAAAAATGCGGCATAGCGGCGTAATCGAATCATCGATCGAATTGGCCTTTTTCGAGTTGATGCGCGACGCCAAACATGAGCATTTTAAGGCAATTCAGAATTTGATCAAGTAGCAGCCTTGATTGTCAGTTTTCAGCGATCAGTTTTCAGTTATTCCCAAATGGACATTTTTTCAACGCTAAATCCACAACAGATCGAAGCCGTCAAAACGACCGAAGGGCCGCTGCTTATTTTGGCGGGTGCCGGTTCAGGCAAGACGCGCGTGATCACGGTCCGTATCGCCTACCTTATTACGGAAAAAGAAGTCGTGCCGCACAATATTCTTGCGGTTACCTTTACAAACAAGGCTGCGGGCGAGATGCGTTCCCGCGTCGACGACTTGTTGAAAGGGCAGAGAGCGCAATCTGCCCCCCTCATCTCGACGTTTCACAGCCTCTGCGTACGCATTCTAAGACAGGACATCGACAAACTCGACGAAAGCTACAAAAAATCGTTCACGATCTATGACACCGACGATACGCAAAAGATCGTGAAAGCCTGCATCAAAGACCTCGGCGTAGACGAAAAGCAGCTCGCGCCGCGTTATGTTCGAAACGCCATCAGCTCCGCCAAAAATCGCGGCGAGGATTATGCGCTGTTCGCGTCAAAAGTCGAACAAGGGGAGGAAAAAAGAGCGACTATCGCAAAGGTTTTCAAGATGTATGACGAGAGGCTGCACACCGCCAACGCCCTTGATTTTGACGACCTGCTGATAAAGACCGTTAAGCTGCTTCGAATGTCGCCGGAGACGCGCGATAAATACAACGATCGCTACAAATATATCCTCGTTGACGAGTATCAGGATACAAATCCGCTGCAATTTGCTTTGATAAGTTTCCTGACCGAGAAACAGCAGAATATTTGTGTTGTCGGCGACGACGCGCAGAGTATCTATGGGTTTAGGCAGGCGGATATTCGGAATATTCTAGACTTCGAAAGTCATTTTCCCGACGCAAAAGTTATCTTGCTTGAACAAAATTACCGGTCAACACAAACGATCCTCGACGTTGCGGATGCGATCATCGCGAACAACGTCCATCAAAAGAAAAAGAAACTTTGGACGGCAAACGCGGGCGGCGAGCGTATATTTTACTATCAGGCATACGATGCAGATGGTGAAGCGCGATTTGTCGCTTCGAAGATCGAGGAACATCAGCGTCGAAACACCAACGACCGTGCCGCGGTGTTGTACAGAACGAACGCGCAGTCCCGTCTGTTCGAAGAAGCTCTTCGCCGGCTCCGTATCGAATACAACATTGTCGGCGGCTTTTCGTTTTACGAGCGGGCGGAGGTCAAGGACATCATAGCCTATCTCAAATTGGCGATGAATCCGTTCGATGATATGGCGTTGCTGCGTGTGATTAATACGCCCACTCGCGGCCTAGGCAAAACAAGCCTCGATGAATTACAGCGGCTCGCGAAAGCGAACGGCTCGTCGTTATGGATGGCCATAATGTCGATAACCGATCCGGATTTTCCGGCTTTTGTGAATTTAACGCCGCGGGCGAAAACGGCGATGAATGCGTTCCGCCAGACAGTCGAACAACTTATCGATAAAGTGTCGTCAACATCGGAGTCCGGTAAGGCGGTTTCCGAGGTCGTTATTGCTGCAATTGAGGATACTGGTTACGGAAACACATTACGTATCGAGGCCAGCGACGAATCTGAAGCCCGTCTCGAAAATCTTGAAGAATTGGTAAATGCGGCCGTCGATTATGATAAGCAGGAAGAGAACGGCCTGCGCGATTTTATCGATCACGCTGCGCTGACCTCCGACAGTGATAAGTACGACGAAAAAGCCGGAGTAACTATGATGACGGTTCACATGGCAAAGGGGCTTGAGTTTCCGGTCGTTTTCCTCGTCGGGCTCGAGGACGGCATCTTTCCACATTCGCGCTCGATAGACGATCCGAAGGAACTTGAGGAAGAGCGTCGTTTGGCCTACGTTGCCATCACTCGCGCCGAAAAGGTTCTTTATGTAACCCATTCGATGCGTCGTCGAATTTATGGCGAAGAAATTGCCGCTGAGCCGTCGCAGTTCCTTAACGAAATGCCGCTCGAGCTTATCGAGGACCTTTCTCAAGCCGCGTCGTGGCTGTCATACGCTCGCGGCCCGCAAGCGATGAGCGCCAAAGCAACAATAAGCGCCCTTCGGGGCGAGAACCCACCACCCAAACCGCGGAATATCTATTCAGGAAAGACATACAACAGCAGTGAAGCTGTTGCGGAATTTTTTAAGAAAAAGGGAAGTTCGCCACAGAAAAGTGAAGTCGTAGACAAGGCTGATAAAACCGATCCAAGGCCCGGCGTTTACGAGAATCTGAAGGCGGCTTCTTCCCTGAACGATCCGCGATCTGCAAACCGCGACCCAAACTTACTGGTCGCTGGTTCGCACGTCCGCCACGAGAAATACGGCCGCGGTCTCGTGCTCAGACGCGAGGGCTCGGGCGATAATGTGAAGCTGACAGTCAGTTTCCCCGGTTTTGGGCAAAAGAAGCTTATCGAAAAATATGCTAATCTTGAACCGGAATGATATGAATATCTAGAGTCTTTAAGATCTGAAAAGGGGGTATGTATGCAAAGACGTAAATTCCGCGATGTTTTGTTTCTCTTGGCAGTTTCAACAGTTCCATTTATTTTAGCCGGGTGCGGAGACCAGGCGGTCCGCACAAATGTTAATCTGGCCAATTCACGGACAACTGTGGCCAATTCTACATTCAATTCGGCAAACAACACCTCAGTCAACAGCAACGCCGCTTCAATCGCAGTCACGGAATCACGAGAACCCGGTCAATACCAGGCTGCCGTTACCTTAAAACTTGAAACGGATGGTGCCCAGCAGAATGTTACATCGCCTACTTTGACGGCAAATGTGGCTCGCAGCGGGGCGGACCGTAGAATGGAATTCGCACTTCCGGCCGGCGGTCGTGTCGTTTTTCTGGATAAAGGCGACACACATTACCTTGTCCTGCCGGAAAAGAAGCAGTATGCCGAACTCAATCGCGAATCGCTTGGGTTTGACGTGCGCCGGATGTTAATGCCCGAACAGATCGTAGAACAGTTGAAAAAAGTAGCCGGATTGGAACGGGTCGGCGAGGATACGTACAACGGACGTGATGTTATCAAATACCGCTACGCCGCCGTCGCCAACACGCAGACCCGCGCCGGACAAGTGGAAATGGACTCGTATCTGATCGTCGACAAAGCGACCGGAT
The DNA here is from genome assembly GCA_046597835.1 of Pyrinomonadaceae bacterium. Classification (GTDB taxonomy): domain Bacteria; phylum Acidobacteriota; class Blastocatellia; order Pyrinomonadales; family Pyrinomonadaceae; genus OLB17. Next base: position 1,026 of record JBKJJR010000032.1, on the reverse strand, counting down.
TGCCGCTGAGGTCGGAAACCGTTTCGCAGTCGCAGGGCGAAGTGCAAGGCTATAAAGGCTTACGCATCATCACTGAGATGTCGGATATCAGGACCGAAACGCCGCCGGACCTTTTCGCCGTTCCAACCGACCTTCAGAAGATAGACTCTGCACAGGTCAAGGCTCAAGTGGATCTTGTATTCAATTCGGTTGCCATGCTGATCGGTCAGATCATGAAACAGGGCCAACCGGCGTCCAATACCATGACGTCGCCCGCGAGGTAACAGTATGGGAAAGATCATTATCGGCATTGTCATAGGCCTCATTGTTGGTGCGGCCGGAACCTTTTTTCTATTTGTTGGAGTTCCGAGGGCGGCTCAAGTGCCGGGGCAGCCTATCAAGCCACCGGACGCGACAGTTGCGGCGGGCACAGCCCGGATCGTTCTGCGGCCGGAGTTCTTTAATGAAGTATTGAGTACCATATTTCGCGACATGAATCCGCCGGCATTTCCTATCGATCTAGCCGGCAACTCTCAAAGCGTCGAGACCGTCGGCCCGCAATATGCAGCATTTCAGGAGCCGCCGAAGTGTGATGGAAAGCTGACGTTACTGCCCGAGAGCAGCGGCGTGAAGACGGGTCTCCGATTCGAGAATAATCGCATCTCGGCGCCCCTTGCGTTTTCGGGCGGCTACAATTCGCCGCTCGGCTGCATTGAGTTCAAAGGCTGGGCGCAGACGAATCTCGAACTGCGATTCGACGCGGAACAGCGGTCGGTCATCGGCCGCATCAATGTCGAGACGGTAAATCTCGACGGCGTGAATCCGATTATCAGCGGTTTTGTTACGCCGATCGTACAAACTACTCTGAATAACAGGGTGAATCCTGTCCAGATCCTGCAGGGGAAACAACTGGGGATCGATGTACCGATTGCTTCGGCGGGCGGTCGTTTAAGGGCGGACGTTAAGGACGTTCGGGCGGAGTTTAAGGATGACGCACTGAATCTGACTGTAGTCTATGACTTTAGCGGCGGTGCTCTACAGTAGATC
>JBKJJR010000015.1:0-9227 GCA_046597835.1 Pyrinomonadaceae bacterium | reverse complement strand
TTCGATCTCACCGCAGATGCAGGTTGAAAATTGAAGGACAACAAGAAGATCAGAGAAATAGCACAAGCGAAACCGACGGTGAAAAGTATTATTCGCGTTTGTTGTTTTGGCTGAGTTGGAGGAACTGCTTCATCAACCAGCAATGCAGCAGCCGGCAGGGATCGGACAGCCGTTTTACCACTCTCTAACGCAGGAGTTTCTGACGCCGGGGTACCGACTATACTGACTTCGGCGACAAACCGATAGCCTTTGGTCGGGACGGTTTCTATGAATTTGGTGCCGTTGTCTGCACCCAAGACAGCGCGAATGGTGTGGATCGTGCGGGGAAGATTAACTTCATCAACAAACGAATCCGGCCATATAGCCTGCATCAATTCATCTTTTCGAACGAGATGCCCCGCGTTTTCGACCAGATATACGAGAACATCGAAGGCTTTAGGCGTCAGGGGAACGGGCTTGTCGCCGTTAAAAAGCTGCCGCTCAGCGACATCGAGCAGAAAGGAATTGAATCGGTAAGAATGCGTCCCGCTGCTGGTCATTTCAGCCTCGAATAAATTTACAAGGAAATTTGGAACTTTTCCGAAAGACATTGCGCGCCTCCTGCAAGTAATTTGTTACCAAGCAACAAATATCGCCGGTTGCCGCGTGATCGCGAGGTGAATTTCCTAAAAGTTCCCCAACATTATACAGCAACCGGCGTCCAGAACAAAGAAATTTCCAGGAGGCCTTATGAAAATCAGTATTTCGAAGCTCGCAACTCTTCTCGCTATAGCTTTTATGTTCTTTTTATTTGCTATTAGCCACCTCCAAGCCGCGCCGATGCTTCGGGCTAACGGCAAGATCGCGTTCACCAGCGACCGCGACGGCAATTCCGAGATCTATCTAATGAACTCTGACGGCACTGGACAAATGCGTCTTACCAACAGCCCTGACAGAGAGGATTATGCTACCTGGTCGCCCGATGGTCGGCGAATTGCATTTTTGCGGCTAAACAAAGGTATATTTTCAATTAACCTAATGAATGCCGACGGCACGAACCCGTCGGAATTGACAAGATTTGTTCCTAATAATATTTCATCGTATCCAAACGAGCGGTTCGGTATAAGTTGGTCGCCCGACGGAGGTAAAATCGCTTTTCAGGATTCAACGGATATTTTCACGATAAACCTCGACGGAAGCAATCGAATCAATTTGACTAATGGCCAATTTATTAACTACGAGCCTTCGTGGTCGCCGGACGGATCTCGGATAGCCTTTGCACGCTCTATTTTTTCTCACGGATTTTATCCGGATGTCTATGTGATGAATGTTGACGGCAGTAACGTTACAAGAATTACGGACGCCCCGGACTACGGCGAGAGCCGTTTCCCAGATTGGTCGCCGGATGGCCAAAGGATAACGCTCGGATTAAGTGCAGATATTTTGGACCCTCCGAGCCTTGCACTCATTGATCCCGACGGAACAAATATCCAATTTCTTCAGTTCCCGTGGTATAGAAATAAGCCTAAGTGGTCGCCTGATGGGACAAAAATCGTCCTTTATCGCAATGGAAATGACAATATTTCTCAAATATGGACGGTAAATCGGGATGGCGGCGGCTCAACGCAGCTAACTACTGCCTCGCCGAATAATTTCAATCCTGACTGGCAGCCGCTCGTAATAAATGTAACGAATGTAGAGGAACTTTATTCCGCCGTCAATAATCCTCAAAACGCAGGGAGCCAAATTGTAATTGCTCCGGGCGTCTATTTGCTCACTGTTAATGATGCCAGCAACATACCGCGGCCGAACGGCGGGCGGCTTGAACTTCAGGAGAATATGTCCCTGCTAGGCGTTATCGGTGACCGCAATGCGGTTGTTATTGAGGCGATTAACCTTCCGGCGAGTTCATACAATGGTGAGATCCCCAATTCAGGGGTGATTAGAATGGGCAAGGGAACCAATTCGGTCGAATGGCTTACGATCACGGATGCCCTGGAAGGCGGCGGGGGCATCATCGCTCACTTGAGTGCACCAGGTACGACGCACATTCGTGTTGCGCATGTCGCCTCGTTGGGCAGCAGGCGCGGAATAGAGATCCGCAATGCCGGTGCGGCTTCGGCTGCGTATGTGATAGAGGCTGACATTGTCGATAATGATCTCGCTAACAATGAGGCCGAAGGGATACGCCTTGTCAATCCTCAGGACACCAGCGGCGGCGTAATAATCGCCCGGTTGAGCAACAACCGGAGCCGTGGAAATAGAAACGGAATGCTCATGCTGAACTCTAATTCAAGTTTCGGCACTATTTCAGTGACCTCTTTGAACGACCGATTTTATGAGAACGCCGCAGGGACTATCATTCTCTGCGGGCTGAGTACAGGTTCGACTGCGGATGGAAATACATGCAACTTTACGGCAAAGGAAACGAGCTTTGAAAACAACAACGGTTCCAGCGGTTTTGACCTCGGCGGCCTGGTCATAATTGGCGGCGAGAATATAGCATTTCCGGACGGCACATCGAATAACACTGTTAATGTGAGTCTCTCGGCTTGCCCGATGCGAAACAATCAATTGGTGGATCTCGCTGCAATTGGGGCGCGTTCAAATCCTGAGGGCATCGGCTCGCCTGGTACAAACAACCATGTGACGCTCGATATAAGCAATGCCGGCGCAAATCGCATGAAGCAAGTTTTTATAAACTCGATGCCCGATCTTCCGGGTCTTATGAATACGGTCATGGTTACCAATCATTGACGGGAAGCAGTCAGCCAACAACGCTGATTCTATCAAAGACTTTTTCACGCAAGGCCTGCTTCGGCCGGCGCATTTCAGAACATTTAAAATAGGAGTAAAAATGAATAAGAAGACTTTTTTAACAATTTGCATTGCTTTGACTGCTGCAGCCTCGGCGATCGCGCAGGCGCCCTCAAGGACGCATAACCTGGTTCCGTTTTATGACGACGTGCGTGGCGGTGTGTGCAGCACAACAAATGTCGGCGTGGGAGAGATCGGGCCGAGCACACCGGCGGACACGCTTTTGTTTAATCGAACCTTTCGCGGTCAACCAAACCCGCAATTTTGCGATCCCCTTTTAAACCCGGACGGCAGCCAAATGACTCTCGGCCAATACACGACGATAAGGGGAAGTTCCGGCGTTAAATGCATCAGGCGCGGTACGCACAGCGTGATGAATTTTACGGGGTTGAGGCCGAATGGTGTTTATTCGATCTGGATCGTCTTGTTGGATTCGGTTCCCGGCCCGCCGATCGGGGTCGGCGGAATTGGCCGAAACGGCCCCTTTGAGAATGGTTTTACGGCTGATGCGGACGGGGTCGGACAGATAGGGCGGATAACGCCCGAACAAGATCTGTCAATATTTGGCCATGTCGGCCAGTGCATGCTGGATGCGCCGTTTGTTTTCGAGCTGGTCTATCACGGAGACGGCCTCTTGCACGGCGGCGATCCGGGGCCAGGTTACACCTGGGTCACGAACGCCCGGTTTTTTTACCAGTAAAATGATCGACATGAAAATGACGCGGACCGAGAGACTCGATCCGCGTCATTTTTAGTGGAACTGTCTCAAGAAACGGGACGCTAACCGACACACTTGGTTCTGATCTAGCCGTCTCCCTTTTTGCCTTTTCGCTTTCCGCCGTCGGGATTTTCGACTGGCGGGTCGGTCTTACCTGGTGTTGTCTGGATGACGGGCTGCTGTTTGACGACAGGCGGTTTGTCCGGAAAATCATCCGGCGGTTTTGTCGTTGGGTTCTCGGTTTTTCCGTCCTCAGCCGGGTCGTCGAGCAGCGGAGCGTCGGGATCTATCTTAGTTCCCGGCGTAACGACGATGCCCGTTTTGGGCGCATTTGAATCTGCTTCCTGCAAGGTTTCTAGTTCTTCGCGTTTGCGTAAGGCGGCTTCGCGCTTGATATCGGCAGGCATCGGCGGAGCGGCCGGGAATTTTTCGATCGGTTTGCCTTTCATGAAGGGGATCATAAATGCGTTCCAGAACGGCAGTGCCCCATGGCCGCCAGTCATGTTGTTGCCAAGATTCTCCTTGCGGAGCGGGTTGCCCATCCATACGCCGGTGGTATAGGTCGGTGTATAGCCGATAAACCACACGTCGGTATGATCGTTTACCGTTCCAGTTTTACCACCGATCGGGTTTCCCCCAGCGCTCGCCGCCGCTGCGGTTCCGCCGCCGCTGCAAACCGCCCGCATTAATTCAACCATGGTCAATGCGACGTACTCGCTGGTCACTTTTGAGCTGGCCCCGTCATATTCTTCGAGCAAACTGCCGTCGCGGTTATAGACCTTGCGGATCAGATGGGGGGTCATCCTAATTCCCTTATTAGGAAACGACGAATAGGCCGCAGTCATTTCGAGCAGCGAGGCTTCACTAGCACCAAGGGCAGAAGGCAGACTCGGAGCCATAGGGTTTGTTATCCCAAACCGCCTGACCATTTGAGCACCGGCCTGAATTCCGACTTGTTCGAGCAGATGGACCGCAGCGATGTTGTATGATTTTGCGAGGGCCTGTTTCATCGGCATATTTGCCTCGCCGAGGCTGCCGTCGTAATTGTGAGGCTGCCAGCCGCCGCGTTTGATGGGGGCGCCGCTGACGATAGACTCGGGGGTCATTCCGGACTCAACGGCCGCGGTATAAATGAACGGCTTATACGCCGAACCCGTCTGCCTCAATCCCTGCGTCGCGTTGTTAAATCTATTTGTATGGTAATCGTAACCGCCAACCATGCAGGCGATCTCGCCGGTGTGCGCATCGACAGTCGTTAATGCGGCTTGAATATCGGGCACTTGCGTAAGCTCTACGTCGAGTGTTTGATCTTCTTTGTTGACGCTCTTTATAAGAAATTCGGCCAGATAACCCGGCTTGAGTTCGTCCTTTGGCCGCTTTCCGCTACGGCCCATATTGGCCGCCCGCACGACAGCCTTGAACCTGCCAAATCGGACGCCGACGTCGTCTGCGGCGTTGTTGGTCTTCATCACAAGCCCTTTTATGTGCTCACCTTCGTGGTAATCGTCGCCGTACCAGTCGGCGTGTTTGAAGGATTCGAGAGTCTTCGAAATGTCCTTTTCATCGGTCAGCGGTTGATCGTCGGAATCGACCAGGATGTTTTTATAATCCGAGCGCCATTTGCGCCCTTTATCAAATGAGCGAAGGCGCTCGCGAATTACTTTCGTCGCTATCTTCTGCGCTTCGACATTGATGGTCGTGTAAACTTTCAAGCCGCCCTGTGCGACGCGGGTTGTGTATTTTTCTTCTAAATATTTACGGATCTCCTCGACGGGGTAATCCCACGCGGTCGATTTTGGCTGCGACTGGTAGTAAGCAGTATCGGCAAGAACGATCGGCTTTGCCTTTGCTGCTTCGGCGTCCGAATCTGTTACATAGCCGTACTTCGCCATCTGATCGAGGACGAGATCGCGCCTTGATTTTGCTTTTTCGAGGTTTCGGGTCGGCGAATATTCGGGCGATTTTGGGATCGCTGCCAGAAGGGCCGCTTCCTCGATGCTAAGGTCCTTCAGAGACTTCCCGAAGTATGTCCGCGAACCGGCTTCAAAACCGTAAGCTCCTGCGCCGAGAAACACGTAGTTGAGATACATCTCAAGAATCTGGTCTTTTGTGTATAACCTTTCGATCTGAAGAGCGACGGCCCACTCGTTTACTTTTCTCGAATAGGTTTGGTCCTTGTAAAGGAAAAGATTTTTGGCAAGCTGTTGAGTGATCGTGGATGCGCCTTCGACCTTTCCGGTCGTGAGATTTTTAAAGACGGCACCGATGATGCGGTAAGGGTCGATGCCGATGTGATCTCTAAACCGGTAATCCTCGATCGCCATCAACGCGTTTTTCACATTGTCGGGAACATCCTGTATCTTTACCGGTATCCGTTTTTCGATGGCAAATTCGGCGAGGATAGTCTCGCCGTCGTCGGCGTAGATTGTAGTAACTTGCGGCGGCCGATAGGTGGCAAGCGCGGAAACTTCAACAGAATAACGCGAATTATTGAGATAATATGACGCCAACACGCCTGTCAACGCTCCCGCCGATAGAGCCAACAGCAAAGCCGTGGAAAGCAGCAGCAGCGTTGACATGCCGCGTCTTTTCTCACCATTCGAGGCCGCTTCTGCCGTTCTGAATTTCTTAATTTCTACTGCCACTTCCTGATCTCCTAATTAACAAAACGACGCAATTTCACGCTGACGACAAACCCGATCGCAACGAATGTGGAAAGGATCGCCGATAGTCCCGCGCTCATAAGCGGGAGCGGAACGCCGATCACCGGCAGCATGCCCAGAGCCATGCCGGCATTCATAAAGATCTGAAACGTCATTCCGCATACTATTGCCATTATAACAAGCATTCCCGCGCGGTCGGAAGCCTGTCTTGCACCGGCGATGAGCCGTGACAAGAGCAATGCATATGCCAGAAGGAGCAGGACGCAACCGAGAAAGCCCGTGTTTTCAGCAGTTACAGCAAAGATAAAGTCCGTCTGCGGCTCGGGTAAAAATTTTAGAACGCTTTGCGAAGTTTCAGTCTCGCCCTTGATGCCGGTCAGGCCGCCTTTGCCGACAGTGATCGTGGATTGAATAGTGTGATAACCATACCCACGCGGATCGACGCTGTCGGGATCGATGATAGCCAATACGCGCTCTTCCTGGTAGCGTTTGATCTTGCCCGTTTTGACTCCGACGAACCATGCCGACGGAATTAGAATTGCCGCAGCAACGATCGTTATTACGACGTATCTGACTTTGACTCCCGACAAAAAGAACATTGCCGCCAATATCGGAAAATATGTGATCGCCTGACCCGCGTCGGGTTCGAGCATTATTAACCCGACCGGACCCGCAAAGATCGCGCCGCCGATGAGCATTTCTTTTAATGACAGGGAGCGTGCCTTACGTGCGCCGAAGTATTTTGCGAGCATCAGGACGGTTGGGATCTTTACAAACTCTGACGGTTGAAATTGGCCAATCACCGGCAGTTTCAGCCACGCCTTTTGGCCGTTCACCTGCACGCCGAGCGGCGTTAAGACAAGGAGAAGCAAGACCAGCCCGATGATATAAAAAACCGGCGCCGCATCTATAATGCGGCGGTAGTCGTTAAACGCGACCACCAGAAAAGCAATCACCGCGATGCCGATGCCGATGATCTGTTTTGACCAGTAGCCCTCGGTGGGGAGCGCGTTGTGTATCTGCCAAACCCCGAAGGCGGCAACCGCCAATGCCAGCAGTGCCGTCTGCCAGTCAAAATCTCGAAGGTCCCGTTTTTCGATGATCGCAACCATGACCTATTTCGAAGCAATATTCTGTTCCATGCCTTTTTCCGCCGGGCGCTTTAACAGGTAGGCCTCATAGATCGCCTTTGCTGCGGGGCCGGCATTAGCCGCGCCGAAGCCTGAATTTTCGATCAGAGCGATGACTGAGATTTCCGGCTTGTAGGCCGGTGCGAAACTTACGAACCACGAGTGGTCCTTATTCTTGCCGGTATCCTGGCCGACCTCAGCAACCTGTGCCGTTCCGGTCTTCCCGGCGATCTCCAAATTCGGCATTTTGATCGATCCGGCTGTGCCGCCGCCGTTGACAACGCCCCACATTCCCTTGATTACTAGGTCCCATTGATCGGACGCAAGCTCGATCAATTTGGGCTCGGGATGCTGATAGGGAAACCCGGATCGCGGCGGTTTATAATTAACGTCGCTTTGTTCGCCGATCCCACCGACCGACTTAAACTCCTTAAGAAAGTGAGGTGTGTATTCTTTTCCGCGCATCCCGACGCTTGCGGCCGCGCGGAGCATCGAAATCGGCGTGACGACAACCGTATCCTGGCCTATTGAAGCATAAACGGTTCTTATATCGCTCCATTTACCTTCGTGTTTAAGTATGTAAGGCATCCAGGATTTAGGCGTTTGCGGGACCTTTTCATTTGGAAGATCGATGCCCGAGCGGCGGTCAAATCCAAATGTTTCGATCATACGGATCATGCCTTCGACGCCCATCTTCATTCCCAGGCGGTAATAATAGCCGTCGCACGATTTTGTGATCGCATAAGGCAAGGCCGGCGTACCGTGATTGCCCATGCAGCGGGTAAATTTGTTACCCACTTTCAAGCCGCCGCCGCACGAAATACTTGAATGTGCAACCGTAATCGCACCCTGTTGAAGAGCGCCCACGGATTCTGGGATTTTCCACGTCGAGCCGGGCGGATAGCGGCCCTGGATCGCCCGATTGTAAAGCGGCCGTTTCTCATCCTGCCAATACGCGGCAATTTGCGACCGCCCCTCAGGCGATGAACTGCCGCGAACGAAAATATTCGGGTCGAACGAAGGAGCCGAGGCCATAACAAGTATTTCGCCGTTGTTCGGATCCATGGCGATCACCGTACCGCGCTTGGTTGCGGAAGTGGCAAGCTGATGCTCGGCTTCGAGTTGGAGATCGAGATCTATTGACGTAACAAGGTCCTGACCGGATTGAGGCGGCACAACTTGCAGCTCGCTTTGGACCCGCCCGCGGCTATCGACAAGCACTTTTCTATAACCGGGCACACCGCGTAGGAATTCATCGTAATACTGCTCGAGGCCGCCTTTACCGACTATGTCACCCGGACGAAAGCCTTTTGCTTTGAATTCATCCTGTTCGAGCTGCTTTGGACTGATCTCACCAACGTAACCAATCACGTGCGCGAGTGTCGTTCCGAGCGGATAAAACCGCTGCGGCTGTAGTTCAACCCGCAGCTCGGGGAATTCGAGCGAGTGAGATTCGACCCACGCGATGTCCTGCATGGAAACGTTTTCCTTGAGCACCATCGCCTCAAAGTCGTTTTGCTTCTTAATTAGATTCAACCTTTCGACCACAAACTGGCGGTCGAGGCCGAGTCCCCGCGAGTAGTCGTCCACGCGGTCAATAACATTTACGGATTTGAGCGGCTCATTGGAAAGAACGATGTTATAAGTCGGGCGCGAATCAACGAGCAGCCTGCCGCTGCGGTCAAAGATCGACCCACGGGGCGCAGGGATCGGGATCAGTCGAACCCGTTGGCTCTCGGCGCGCTCACTGAAATATTCACCCCTGACGATCTGCAGATAATAGAGCCGGGCGCCCAAAAGGGCCAGCAGGACAAACGCAACGGCCTGTATCACGCTGACGCGCAAGCCCAAATTCTGTATATGGTCGCCGATCTTCATTTCTATTTATTAAGTCGTATTGGGTTTCTACGTCTGGTTTGC
>JBKJJR010000338.1:0-5127 GCA_046597835.1 Pyrinomonadaceae bacterium | reverse complement strand
TGTCCGATGACGCGGTTACCGATGTCGGTTTCCATAGCCGAAAAACGATCGGACGTATCGCGGTAGATCATGTCCTTAGGAATACGCGACTCCTGCGAGATCACATCGATAATATGTTCGGGAAGGACCGTCATCTCAAGCGGTTCGTTGATCTCGACCTTGACCGAAGCCGTGTCGAGCCAGCCAATAGCTTTATCAGGCAGATGAAGGTTGCGGATGTATTTTGGCGACATTTCGAGCGCCATATTTATGGCCTCGTCGGAAATGGTGACCGAATAATTTTTCTCAAGCCGCGGACGAATGCCGAAAAGGATCTCCTTTGTCTCGTCAATGGTCGGTTCCGCGACTTTTACAAGACGGAAACGCCGGGCGAGAGCTTCGTCGTCGCTGATGTATTCCTTATATTCAGTGATCGTAGTTGCACCGATGATCCTCAGTTCGCCGCGGGCTAGCGACGATTTGAACATATTCGCTGCATCCGACGTCGTACCCATTGCGGCGCCGGCGCCGATTATGGAATGAGCTTCGTCGATGAAAAGTATGATGTGATCTTTTTCTTTTACTTCATCGATGATCCCTTTTATTCGCTCCTCGAACATTCCGCGAAGCATAGTGCCGGCGACGAGGCCGCCCATTTGCAATTGAACGATATGAGCATTACGAAGACGGACAGGAACCTTTTCCGGTTCGAGTTCGATTAGGCGTGCAAGGCCCTCGACAACCGCCGTTTTTCCGACGCCGGGTTCACCGACGAGCATCGGCGAATTTGACCGTTCACGATGGGAAAGTATCTCGATCATTTGCAGGATCTCGGATTCGCGGCCAATGGTCGGAGGTATCTTGTCCTGACGGGCTAATTTATTGAGCGACACACCAAAATGGCGAAGGAACGACGGCAGTTCGTATTTCTGGCGTATGCGTTCCTCTTCTTTTTCACGTTTTTTGATGCGCGTTCGGGCGGTTTGCGCAACTTCATCGGACGGCACTCCCAGATTTTGTAAGACATCATTAAGAACGCTGCGTTCGTCATTCGAGAGAACGTAAAAAATATCGCTGCCGTCTATCACGCGGCGCCCTTGGGAACGGGCGCGATCCATTGCCCGTTTGAAAAGCTCGGTTGTCTCGGGTGCAATGCGGTAACCTTTTCCACTATGCTGCCGGCCAGCTTCCATTCGTTTCTCGATCAAAAGTTTGACGGAACGCGGATCGACTGCAAGATCGCGCATTGTTGACGTAAAAAGTTCGTCCTCTTCAAATGCGATTGCGTGCAGGATGTGTTCGATAGAGACGTAATTCTGTTCACGCTTTTTGGACTCGCCCAAAGCAGTCTCTAAAACACGCTGTCCGCTTTCGCTGAATTTGTCCTTGTATGCGTCTATATCTGCCATAATTCGCCTTTCGAAAAACCAAAACTAGGATGCGGTCGGTGGGGAAGTCTTTGCCTAAATTCCACTATAACATTTTGCTGTGGACGGCTGAAAGCATTTTCGCGTTCGCGCCCACATTTTTATTCAGCCGCCGAATCTGCCAGAGCCTTGCCGACCTGGACCCGCGCAGGTCTGAGCAGTTTGTCGCCAAATCTATAGCCCCTTGCGTATTCCGCAATGATCTTGCCGTCATTCTCCGGTTCGGACGCCGCCATGTCAACAGCTTCGTGAAGCTCGGGATCAAAATTCATTCCGACCGAGGCTATCGGTTCAACACCGACGTCGATAAGGGCCCGCTCGAAGCTGCGGGCCGTGCCGATGACGCCGTTTTGCAGATGCTCGACAGAAGGATCGGTCTCGCTTGCGGCAACAGCAAGATTCAAATTGTCGAGTACGGGAAGCAGCGTCGTGAGGAAGTTGAACTGACCCTGTTTGCTGCGGTCCTCGAGCGTTTTCATCAGCCGCGAGCGCATCTCGGCGGTCTCTTTTTCAAGATTTGCTTTTGCCTCTTCAAATTTTGCCTGCACGCCGACAAGCTTGGCCTCGGCGGCCTCGCGGCGCTCGGTTTCAGCTTTCAACTTCTCTTCGAGCGCGACCTCAGCGGGCGGTTTGGGCGGTTCTTTTGGGTTTTCGTCCTCAGCGACACGCTCGCCTTTTTCGTTAAACCGGCGTTTATCGTTAACAGGTATGGTCTCGTCACCTGTTTCTTCAATTTCTCGTGAGTCAATATCTTTATGTTTCGGGTTCATCTTTCTTTTACTAAACACAATATCTAAATACTAATGCGTTCCGCTCGACAATTAAAGCCACTGCTAATTGCTAACCGCCTTTTTCTCACCGGTTGCAGGTGTAAATGTAATTTTGCCATTCTGCGCCGATATGCCGACGGTCTGGCCGCTTGCAATGTCGCCGCTGAGCAAACTAACGGCCAACGGGTTTTGGATCAGGTTCTGTATGGCTCGTTTAAGCGGACGTGCGCCGTAGATGGGATCGTAGCCTTCCTGCACAAGCAGTTCGCGGGCTGCATCGTCGAGATCGATCGTAATGCCGCGTTCAGCAAGGTTCTTTCTCAATTTTTCAAGCTGCACATCAATGATCGTTGCGATCTCGTCTTTGCTAAGCTGTTCAAAAACGACGATGTCGTCGATGCGGTTTAGAAACTCGGGCTTGAAATGATCGCGCAAAACTTTTAACACATCGTTTCTGATGTTTCTGTCCACGAGCGGATTTTCAGTGGCGGTCTGTATCTCGCGCGAGCCGAGATTTGAGGTCATGATGAGAACCGTATTCTTGAAATCCACAACGCGGCCTTTGCTGTCGGTCAAACGGCCGTCGTCGAGTATCTGCAGAAGCACGTTAAAAACATCAGGGTGAGCCTTTTCGATCTCGTCAAAGAGAACTACCGAATATGGCCGACGCCTGACGGCCTCGGTCAATTGGCCGCCTTCGTCATAACCTACGTATCCCGGCGGAGCGCCGATCATGCGGGCGACCGCGTGCTTTTCCATATACTCGGACATATCGAGCCGGATCATCGCCCGCTCGTCGTCAAACAGGAATTCGGCCAGCGCTCTTGCAGTCTCGGTTTTGCCAACGCCTGTAGGGCCAAGGAAAATAAATGAGCCGACAGGCCTATTGGGATCCTGCAAGCCTGCCCGTGCACGGCGAACGGCATTCGCGACGGCTTCGAGAGCTTCATCCTGGCCGATCACGCGGCGGCGAAGATTGTCTTCCATGGCGATCAGTTTCTGCATTTCGCCTTCAAGCATTTTTGAGACCGGGACGCCCGTCCATTTTGCGACGATCTCTGCGACGTCCTCTTCGTCAACTTCTTCCTTTAGGAATACACCGTCTTTTTGAAGTTCACCTAAGCGTGCCTGTTCGGTTTCGAGTTGTTTTTCAATTTCAGGGATGCGTCCGTATTGCAGCTCGGCCGCCTTTGTCAGATCGCCAGCCTGCCGAGCCTGTTCGAGCTCGAGTCTGGATTGTTCGAGCTGCTCCTTGGCGGCACGCATCTTTTCGATCTCTGCTTTTTCTGATTGCCATTTGGCCTTCATCGCCGAGGATTTTTCATTGAGATCGGCGATGCGTTTTTCAATATCGTTGAGACGCTCTTTGCTCTTTTTGTCTGTTTCGCGCGAGAGCGCCTGACGCTCGATCTCAAGCTGCAAGATCTCGCGTTCGAGAACGTCGATCTCCTGCGGCAGCGAATCTATTTCGATGCGTATTCGTGAAGCCGCTTCGTCAATAAGGTCAATCGCTTTGTCCGGCAAAAAACGGTCGGTAATGTAGCGGTTGGATATGTTTGCGGCGGCGACGATAGCGGCGTCCTTGATGCGGACGCCGTGATGTACTTCATACCGCTCTTTTAAGCCGCGAAGTATGGCGATAGTATCTTCGACAGTTGGCTCGCCAATATAAACCTGCTGGAATCGGCGTTCGAGGGCCTTGTCCTTTTCGATATATTTTTGATATTCGGCAAGCGTCGTCGCGCCGACCGCTCGAAGCGTGCCTCGTGCCAGAGCAGGCTTTAACATATTTGACGCATCTATCGCTCCTTCCGAAGCACCCGCTCCGACGAGCGTATGCAGTTCGTCAATAAACAGGATGATCTGACCCTCAGCTTTTTCGATCTCGTTGAGGACAGCTTTAAGGCGGTCCTCAAACTCGCCGCGGTATTTTGCACCGGCGAGCATCGCTCCGAGGTCGAGCGACACCAATTTTTTATTCTTTAGAGTTTCCGGAACGTCGCCTGAAACGATCCGCTGCGCCAGGCCTTCGACAATGGCGGTCTTACCGACGCCGGGCTCACCTATAAGAACGGGATTATTCTTTGTCCTTCTGGAAAGTATCTGGATCGTTCGGCGAATCTCGTCGTCACGCCCGATTACCGGATCGAGCTTGCCTTTGCGGGCGCGTTCGGTCAGGTCCTGAGCATACTTTTCAAGCGACTTAAAATTTTCTTCGGCATTGGGGTCGGTGATCTTTGAACCACCTCGCATGTCGGTAATTACTTTTTCGAGATCATCGCGGGTAATGCCATTCGAGCGCAAAATGCGTCCTGCATCGCCTTCCTTTTCAGCGGCGATAGCTAACAACAGATGCTCGGTCGAGTGGTATTCGTCCTGCATCTTTTCGGCTTCTTTCTGAGCTTCCTGAAAGAGCGTGTTGGTGCGCGAACTAAAATATTGCTGACCGCCGCTGACCTTTGGAAATTTCTCGATCGCAGCCTGAATCTCTCCGGTAATCGCTTGAGCATTAGCTCCGATCTTGCCCAAAATGGGCTTGACGACGCCTTCTTTTTGCTCAAGCATTGCCGCAAGCAGATGCTCGGGTTCAACCTGCTGATTCTGGTTTTTCTCGGCGACGCCGATCGCTTCCTGAACGGCTTCCTGGCCTCGTATCGTAAATCTGTCGAATCTCATAGCTAAAACACCTCGTGCTTAGTCTTTTATAATAATAAAATCTGAGTGTGTGATTGTCAAGTCTATACTAAGTCAACAACTCCTAAAACAAATATACGCTTTTTTGTTATTTTCAGGTGACACTTTCAGCTTTGTCGGTTATATTTATTGACGCATCTTTCCCTTATATTAATGAAGATCTTTCGTGAAGTTCTATGGCCTTTAGCAGCGGTTTTCGCGGCATTTGTTGTCGGCGGGATAATTGTGCTGCTGATCGGCGACAATCCGTTCCAGAC
>JBKJJR010000329.1:0-3934 GCA_046597835.1 Pyrinomonadaceae bacterium | reverse complement strand
GTCGGCGAAGCGGTCACGGTCCAGTTAGTCTCCGCATTTGCGAGTCCGCCTCCCGCATAGTATTTGGCCTCGACGGACAACAGCGCTTTGCCGCCGACGAAGTGCGGTGCTTCGCTCTCGACCTTAGAAGTCACCTCGAATTCGGGACGGCGAAATTCCTGTATCTGAAATTGATGCGAATAGCTGCCGCCGGAGATACTGCTGTTGGTCGTTAGATCGATCCTCGCGTATCCGAGATTTGTATTGTCAGGCAGCGTGAATTTGAAATCGAAGGCGCCGAACGAATTCAGATTACCTGTGCCTTTAGCGATCTCGTTCTCGCGGGCATCTTTGACGGAATAGGTCAGGCCGCTTGCCGCATCGCCGAGGCCCTCGACATCACCGAGTTTGCCCGCCGTGATCTTGCGGATGTAGCCCTTGACCGCAACTTCTTCCTTGGGCTTATACATCCTGCGGTCGTCAAAAACGAACCAACGAAGCGAGTCGGATTCACTCTTTTTGTACCAATTGCCACTGTCCTGCCAGTAATATTCAGTATTTTCGGGCAGAAACGCGGTATCCTTACCACGTTTTGCGATCAACAGGTTTTGCTGCTTTGGCGGAGCATCAGGCAATTGCAGACGCAGAATGCCGTTGGTTCCGGTGAGGTTTGTTTGTGCCGGTTCTATCGACTCTACTAAGGCAGCCGAGCCATCGGTGTCAACGGACTGAATATCGCCAGCATGCGGCCCACCTTTGCTACTGAACCAATTCCAGATTTGAGCCAAATAACCTTCATTGCCGACTGCTGAAGGCTGAGTGCTGACTGGATGGCCATTCGGATAGATCGACAGATCGACACCCGCAAGCGGCTTGCCTGTTTTCAATTCGGTCGCAAACCCAACCAAATCAGTATTATCGACAAATGCATCAAGCCCGATCTGCGTCGCCTGCAGCCAAGTGAAAATGCGTGTGCGGTCGTATTTATCTCGTCTCACGGTCGGTTCGATATCGACAATGACATTACCAAAACCGCCGTCGAGAGCTTGAGCAACATCGATCCGCGTTTCGACCATTTCGTCCGGCTTACTTGAGACAGGGACGATCTTGTCCGTGACCAAACGGCCCGGGATCGCAGGCCGTTTGCCGTCGTCATAATTTATGTGACGGATGTAATTCTGATAAGCGCTCCAATCCTTTGGTTCGACCACATAGAGGCGTACCTTAACGTTATTAAGATTTGTCGAATAGATCGAAAACGTCGGCTTCGCGGTCGGGTCGAGAACGGCCATAAAGCCGCCCTGCGCGTAAAGATTTGTTTCTGCCGAACCAACCTTTATCAACGTTGTCGCCGGTTTACCTAAAGCCTGTCCGAAAGTGTCCGAAAGCGAGCCGTCTATCGTTATTTTGTATGTTGTGCGGCCTTTTTTATAGCCTTGAAAATAGACATTATTGCCCGAAGGATAAATACTCAACCCTTCGATCGGCGGCTCGATCTTTACCATTTCTTTGGTAAATTTTGCGGCGTCGAGGGGGTTGTTAAATTCCATGAACCACGCATCGAACGGAGAGCATTTAGGTGCGTTTCGATAGCTGCAGTAACCGCCTTGGAATACGAGTGGGCTGTAAGTTTGAAAGCTGAATCCTTGTGGTTTGATCGTCGTCAGAGGCCCTTCGGCAGAGGGCGTTCCTTTTTCGACGGTGACTGTGATCGTTGACGCCGGCGGCAATGCGTTCTCCGTCAAACCGTCAGAAGTTACCCCTCGAAAAGCTAACCAACGCTTCGGCTGTGCCTGCTTTGAGTAATACGAAATACTGCCGTCCGCGTAGATCTCGGCTTGCGTCGCCAGCCTGACCGGCAGCGTCTTGCCCTGACCGTTGACGGTGATCGTTTTCAAAACGGCTTCGGGATTTACCTCCTGATCGAACGAAATGAATATCAGAGCGTCGCGTTTCACGATCTGGTTTTGCGGGAACATTTGTTCGACCTTGGGCGGTGGCGTTGTGAATGTCCATACCACATCCTTTTGTAAGGTTTGGCCGTTGGCTGATCTCGTTCCGGCGGGCACGCGAGCGGTAAATTTCGTCGCCATCGGGAAACGCTTCGTTGTGTCAAACATGAGCGTTTTGGTGCCCAGCCAACGCCAGCGTCCCTCGACCTGCGGCGTCAATTCGACCGGTGCATATTGCGCGGCCTGTTCCTGCGAGGTCACTGCAACCATCGGCTGTGAAAATGTCACGCTTAGATCCGGAGCGAGCGGTACTTCGCCTTCGGGTGAATGTCGAATTACCTGCAAGGTCTGGCCGGCAGTGTCGATCTTCGGCGTCCCTCGCATCTCGTCAGACGGGAATTTGACAGGTATCTTATTCCCGGTTTTCGGAGCGGGCAGCGTGCCTATGCGTTTTGCAAATTCTGTTTTGTTGTCCGGCGAGGGTTTTATTTCAGGAATGCGCTTTAACAGGCTGTTCGCGTCGCCTTCAGTCAAAGGATCGGTCGAGGGCAGCGGTTGTTTGACCCGCGCTTCGGCGCCTTCAACGCCTTCACTCAGACGGAACTTCAATCCATCCGGCACACTGTTCAATTTCTGTTCCATCGCCTTTCCGATGACTTGGGCGTTTGCCGTCATACCCGCCGGAGCAATAAAAGTTATGTAGATCGAGACCAATACAGCCCAAGTTGTCAGTTTTTTCATTTTTAGTTTTTTAGCGGCTTTTTAAGTCGCAAATCCATTTATTTTAACTGCTTTCATTTGAAAGTAGCCATTCACGACCATTGAACGTTTCGATGCGCCCAAACTTGCGATGGCTGTATTGAGGGTCGGCTTGTCTCTGAAAATCTGGTGTTTTCGTGATTTTTTCGTCTCCTTAATACCCCGAACGTAGTTCTGCTTCGCTGGCCACATGTTGCAAAGATAAAACATATTGACAGTCGTGCAATTTTATGTTATTCGTATTTTCGTGCGACATCTGGTCTTTGAAATAGAAATGCTTTGTCCGACACAAAGTTGATAACAACACACTCAAGGTTATTTTGGAACACTTGGAACACTTGGAACAAGCGGAACACGTGGAACACTTGGAACACGTAGGACACCCCGGACAGCAGGAGGGCTCAATGTTTCACGCAGTTGGCTTCGATCCGCGTTACCGCTATCAACTATGTTGTTTTTCCTGTTATACTGTTTCGGAATTTGCAACTTTGCCATTTGGCGGTTCGTAAGGGATTTGGCGAATAATTCTTTCAGAATAATTTTTAGGAGCAGATAGATAAAATGGGACTGTGGGCAAGATTTAAGAGAGTTTTTTTTGCTAGTACGGGTGCGGCGCTTGATAAGATCGAAAATCCTGAGCTGGTGCTTCAGCAAACGATCCGCGATATGCGCGACCGCGTGCCGGAGCTGAATAATTCAGTTGCTCAGGTGATGGCGACCGAGCGCCTTTTGCTGAAACAAAAGGAAAATCTTTCGACTCAGGTCGTTGATTTGGATTCGAAGATCAAAGCCTCGGTCAAAATGGGCCGTGACGACATCGCGACCGCATATATCGGCCAGCTACAGCAGGCACAACAAGACCTTGAACGCACAGGCGCCCAATCGGAGCAGGCTCAACTGTCTTCAAAACAAGCTCTAAAAGCCCGCGACAACTATGTCCTCAACATGAAAAAGCGCACCGCCGAAGCGATCCAGCTTATTAGCGCCGCCAAGCAGGCAAAGCTGCAGGAACAACTCGCTCAAACGATGGAGGCCTTCAACATTGGCGACGACGCATCTACATTTAATGAGATGCGTGAAAAGATCGACCGCCGCGTAGCCGCCGCCGAGGCAAAGCTGCAGCTTGGTACATCGTCGGTTGATTCCCAGATGCAGGACATCGAGAGGGAAGCAATGGATATTCAGATGCAGGACAAACTGCTCGAATACAAACAGCAGATGGGAATGCTCGGTGCCGGAACGCC
>JBKJJR010000097.1:0-4768 GCA_046597835.1 Pyrinomonadaceae bacterium | reverse complement strand
TTTGCGCGGCACCATTGGAGCATTGAGGAAAAATCAGAAGCTATCGAAACGCTCGAAGAGGCGTATGCAATCGTAAATTCTCAGCGTGAGGCCGAGACTCGCGACAGCCGAGCCCGCAACGGCCTGCTTGCCTCGATCGCTGCCCAATTTGCCGGATTTGGCAAAACCGAAAGAGGCGTCGAGATCGCGCTCGAAAACCAGAATCAGGACGAAAAAACAGCCGCGCTTTCGCAGATCGCGCAGTTACTTGTCATTCAAAAGCAGGATGAATTGGCCCGGCAAACTTTGAACTCGATCCCCGAAGACGCGAACCGGCTTTTGGCACTCATTGCATTGGCCGACGCAAAGCAGAAATTAGGTGAAAAAGAGGCGGCAGTGTCCTTTTTGGTAGAGGCTGCGACTTTGTCAGAAACTGTTCCGCAGCTTGCAGCTCGTGCGAATGTACTGAACGAGATCGCCGTGCGTTTGATAGGACATGGGGAAAACCTAAAGGCACGCGAGATCTCGCAGCAAAATCTCGATCTGATCTGCGGTATTCGAGACGAAAGCAGCCGTGCGGTCGAACTCGCGAAACTAAGCACAGTTTACGAACACGCAAATTTTGAAGTTTCCGAATCGGAGAAGACGATCTTGGGAAAACTTACAAGAAGTGTATAAGTTGTCTAGCCGATGCTGCGACGAGCGGCGGCGAACGATCGGACAGCTAAGATCACAAAAACGAGACAAACGGCCGCCATCAAAAGCTGCGAAATGGTCGCGGCTCCCAGGCTGAATGTGCTTAGCTTCATCAACATCCGCCCGGCGGTCATGATGAATCCGAGAAGGGCGACAACCACTGCAGCATGCATGAGATGTTTACGCAGTGGTTCACTCGATTTTGCGACAAAACCGAGGATCTCCAGCACGAATCCAAATGCCGACGGAATGAGTGCAGTAAGGCTCGCATTTCCATTCATCAGGCCGTAGCCGTATCCGACGAAGCCGATAATGACCAGTAATGATCCGCAGATTATCGTAGTATTTGGCATAGTTTTATCACAGATCCGAAACGTAAGTATCGAACGTTCCGAGATTACTTTCGCATATCATCGATCATATCCGCAATGGCTTGTTTGAGATGGCCGGTGACGGCCTCGTAAGCTGCATCTCCGCTAGGTGACGAGGTTTGGGAAACGGGTGATAAGCCAGATGAATCGTGCGTATCGGATGAAAGTGCCGCATCCGACAGAATGTCCTTTGCGTAGAACGGTTTGCCGATTGTTATCTTCACTTTCGCCGGCCGGATGCGCCATGAATTGCGGGCCCAGACATTTTGGAGGCCGTCGAGTGCGACGGGGAGGATAGGAAGATCGAGTTCGGTTGCAAGGATCGCGGCTCCTTTTTTGAATGTGTGAAGTTCACCGTCAAAAGCACGTTCGCCTTCGGGGTAGATGTTTAGCACTTTGCCATGTTTGAGCCCGATGGCACCAGCTTTCATCGCGCGCATCAATTCGGTGTCGGGATTTACGGGCACAACGCTTAGCATCTTGGCAACGAAACGCATGAATGGGTTGCTGAAAAACTCGCTAGCTCCAACGTGGAAGGCATTTTTGAACAGAGCGAATGGATAATTTGAGCAAAGCACGAACGGATCGAGAAAGCTCTGGTGATTAGGACAGATAAGAAACGGTTTATCGAGTTTGCCGAGTTCGTTAAGTTTTGAGAGTTTTTCCAGATTTTCGAGGCCGTGAACTTCGAGCCGCATGAAAACGCGAAAAAATAGGTTAAAACACTTATAGACCGTGAATGCAAATACGGAGAATAGCGGTCGGTCTTTCAGAATGCCTCGAACTTCGGGGAAATCCTCGTCGGCATCGCGCACGATTTTGCCCCAGTTTAGATCAACTGATACGGATTCAGCATTCTCGCCGCCCTGTTTGGTGACGAGGTCAATGACATTGGCTACGGTCAGCGCCTGTGCCGCTTCGTCCCCTTCGAATTCGGTCGCGTATGCCTGTTCAAGCGCGGCAAACGTCTCCGCCCGCGCAAGGCTGTCGAGGCCGAGGTCGATCTCGAGATTCATTGCAGGATGAACGAGGGCGGGATCCTTTGCATTCCGCCTGATCGCTTCGACGACGGCTTTTCCGGCATTTGTATCAAGTAAAGCGTTGTCGGCAACGGTGAACTCCCAACCCTTGGACTCTTTAGCTTCGGTAGCGATCACGCCCGTTTCGACTTCTTTCTTAAGCTGAAACCGTTTAATCTTATTCGTTGCTGTTCGCGGCAGCGGTTCGGCTCGGATGATGTAATTGCGGACACGTTGGTATTCCGGCAGTTCGCGGCCGAGGCTGTCGAGCTCGTGTCGAATGGCCTCTTTTGAATTAGCGATCTTTTCTTGTTTTAAATATTCAAAATCGGGAACCACGATCGCCGCAAGCTTTTCGGCACCGGCAAATGCTTCGCTTTCATCGTCGACACCTATTATGGCAAGTTCGGCGACAAGCGGACATTTAAGGTAATGAACTTCAAGGTCTTCTGGATGCACATTCTTGCCCGACGGCAGAACTATTACATCTTTGCCGCGCCCGACAATGTAGAGAAAACCGTCCTTGTCGATCCTGCCGAGGTCGCCCGAACGAAACCATCCGTCGTCGGTAAATGCCTCAGCAGACGCGGTTGGATTTTTATAATATCCGTCAAAGACCATTGTGCCCCGAATCAGCACTTCGCCGACGCCGTCCTTGTCGGCGTCGAGTATCTTGATCTCGGCTCCTTTCATCGGCTTGCCGACAGAGCCGACGCGGTTGTCGTCTTCGTAGGTGGCCGTCGCGGCGCCGCTTGTCTCGGTCAGTCCGTATCCCTGGATAATAGTGAATCCGAGTCGGTGAAAATCTTCAGCTACAGCGTCGTCAAACCGCGAACCGGCCGTTATCGCGATACGCAGATTACCTCCGAAAGATTCGTGCACTTGTCTGAAGAGCTTTCTTCCGAGATTTATATTAAAGGTGTCGCGGGAGAAGCCGTTGACCCTGAGCATCGTGCGGAACAGGGCCTGGACAGTCCTAGGTTTGGCTGCGACGGCGTCGAAAATCTTTTTGTGAAACAGATACCATAGACGCGGTACGGTCGAGAGGATCGTCGGTTTGAATGCTTTCAGCGACGCGCTCAATTCGGCTGGCGTCAATTCTTTCAAATATCCGACCTGACAGCCAAACGTCGTCGCGACCCACAGATTTATGATTTGTAAATAGGCATGAAAGAGCGGCAGCAGGCTCAAAATAAGCTCTTTGTCAGATAGCTTGAGTACGTCATTGACGCCAGACAGTTCGCCTACGATGTTGCCGTGAGTAAGCGGAACACCCTTTGGCGTACCGGTTGTGCCGCTGGTGTACATCAGCAGAGCGGTGTCTTTGCCTGCTGCCTTTGGCAATTCGGCGGCATAGCTTTCAGGAAAATCTGTTGCGGCCCAGTCTTCAAATTTTTGAAAACCATTAGTTGAATTCTCAAGATTCCAAACGATGGCCGGAATATGTTTGCCGAGCTTTTCTTCGATCTTTGTAAAACGCTCGGTTTGATCCGGCGAGAGAAACGCGACTTTTGCCTCGGAATTCTCGAGAAAATTGGTGATCGTTTCTATCTCGCCGTGTGGGTCGAGCGGCACGCAAACGGCTCCGTGATAGAGGGTGCCGAGATACGCGATCGCCCATGAGGGGTGATTTTCACCGATAAGAGCAACGCGATCGCCGAATTCAACCTTTTCCTGGCGAAGGCGATATGCGATCGAACGCACGTGGTTGAGCAGTTGGCCGAATGTATAAGTTTGAGCATCGTCGCCGACGACGAGCATCGCCGTTTTTTCGGGGCGAGCCTCAAATGACTCAATCAGTAGTTCGCAAAAAGATTGTGACATAATCACGCCGCCTTGCCGGATACTTTTTTTGGTTCGCCAAGGATCCGGAATCTAACCAATCCGACCGGCACGGTTTGTCCGGGAGTTAATGGAAAAGCCGCGGTTTCAGTCTTTGGTCGGTTAACAATGATGGACTCGCGTCCGGGCAGACCGACCCGAACCGCTACCCGTTCAAAGGCACCGACGAAACTAACCTCCTCGACTGTACCCTCCGTAAGTTTTTGGTATTTTTGCGTCAGGTTCTCCGGCCGTCGCAGGAAAACATCTTCGGGCCGAAATACCATTTTTACCTGCTCGCCGTCCCTCAACACTATATCCTGATCAATCGCGAGGCGAACTTCGGCGGTTACAAAGTCGCTCTCGCGGATCGTGCCTTCGAGAATATTCGCGGCTCCCAAAAAGGTCGCTACATGCTCGGTGCGCGGGTGATTGTAGATCTCGAACGGCGTTCCGATCTGTTCGAGACGACCGGCGTTCAACACTGCGATGCGGTCGCCGAGTTCGAGCGCCTCTTCCTGATCGTGCGTGATAAAGATCGACGGCACGTTGATCCGTTTCAGCAGGCCGCGAATTTCCCGGCGTAGTTTCGTTCTGATCTGGGCGTCAAGGGCTCCAAATGGTTCGTCGAAGAGCAAGACTTCCGGTTTGTAGGCAAGAGCACGGGCGATCGCCACCCGTTGTTGCTGACCCCCTGAAAGCTGCGACGCGTACTTTTTTCTGTGCTCTTCCAAATGAACGAGCTCGATCAGCCGATTTACGGTCTCCTTGATTTCTGCCTTTTTCCGTCTGCGCAGCCGCAGGCCGTAGCCGATATTTTCTTCGACGGTCATTTTTGGAAATAGAGCATACGATTGAAATATCACGCCTGTGCCGCGCATG
>JBKJJR010000281.1:0-7846 GCA_046597835.1 Pyrinomonadaceae bacterium | reverse complement strand
CGATCTATCAGGAAATCGCCAACTTGAGCGCCGCCAAGAGCGCCTACGGCAACATCGTCTATCGCAAAGCGCCGTCGTTCCTCCGCCAAGCCGAGTTCTACCTGGGCGAACAAAAATTCCAAACCGCCGTCCGCGCATTTTTGAAGAAGCATGAGTTTGGCAATGCCAGTTGGGAAAATTTGATCACGGAATTCGAGAACGCCAAAAATCAGAATTTGACTCGATGGGCAGACCGTTGGATCAAACAACCTGGCCTGCCTGTATTCCGGACCACTCAAACGAAGACCGGAAATTTTCTCAAGATAAACATCCAACCCGAAGACCTTTTCAAAACCGGTCGAGTTTGGGCAGAAAACACTCGAATTCTTAGGCGAGATATTGAGGGCGTTGAATGGACGGAGGAAATAACCTTTAAATCTACGGAGACGGTAATGATTCCTTGGAACGTCGAGGGCGCTGTTAGTCACGGCGATACAAACTTTGAATTCGTTTTCCCAAACTACTACGACTACGGCTACGGCATCTTTCTGCTCGACGACAAGAGCCGCGATTACGTCCTGAAAAATATCCAGAACGAAAAAGACGATTTCCTCCGCACAATGATGTGGGGCTCGCTCTGGGACAGCGTCCGCGAAGCCGAACTCGACCCGCGCGAGTATGTCGAGCTGGTGATAAAAATACTCTCCAATGCGCAAGCCCGCACGTCAGTAAGGGCGGAACACGAACTCACCAGAACCGAATCCGACGAGACCACCATCCAGACATTATTAGGCAGAGTCTCGGTCGCGATAAATTACTATATCCCGGCACACGGTACCGCCCTTACTAATGTGCGGGCTTTTGCATCGGACGACCTGAGCTCGCGGGTCGAAAACTTGCTGATCGACAAGATACAAAACGCTTCGACACAAGGTCAGCGGATCACATATTATCGGGCGTTCCTCAACATCGCCTCGACCGACAAAGCCCGCCGGATTTTGAAAGAGATACTCAACGCGGCAAAGCCGCCGCTGACCCTCAAGACCAAAGACAAATTCGACATCGTAACGCGCTTAGCTATTCTCGGCGACCCGGACGCAGCAAAACTGCTTGCCGATCTCGAGAAAAAAGAAACTTCCGACGACGCCAAGCGCTACGCCTACGCCGCAAACGCTGCTTTCGCGACTGCCGATAACAAGACAAAATTCTGGAACGATTTTCTCAACAACAAAGACATCTCTGAGAGCTGGATCGAGGCCGCGGCCGGCCCGTTCAATGCCATACAACACTCCGAACTGACTTTGCCGTATCTCGAAAAGGCGCTCGCCGAATTACCGAAACTTAAACGCGAGCGAAAGATATTTTTCGTCAATGACTGGCTGGCCGATTTCATCGGCGGCCAGAGAGAGGAAAAGGCGCTCGCGATCGTAAACAAATTCCTCGCCGACAACCCAAACCTCGATAACGACCTCCGCCTCAAGATCCTCGAAAATTCCGACCTAATCGAACGCGCCGTTAAGATCCGCGCAAAATTTCAAAATTAGCCGCTCGCTCCAAATGACGCCGTCGAAGAGCTTGACGGTAACGACCGGAGCGAAGAGAACGAAGAACACGGCGCAAAAATCGCCCATTTTACGACACCGACGGGAACGACGGTTACCGATTGGAAAGTTGGACGTTCCCCCTCAAAAAAAAAGCGTCCGCGAGAGCATGGTTTAGCGTCGCCCGGACGGGCGTTTTACCGTCGCGGAATACTCCAAAGCGGACGCCTACGCCTATCGCGGCGTCATCAAAACGTGACGCATCGTTTTAAATGTGGCACGTGCCACATTTTGTGAAACGTTTTCCGGGGGAAAATCTTTGGTGCGAAATGATAGTGTGTAAGCCTGAAAATTTAGCAGGTTTTCCTTTGTGTTCTCTGTGTCTTCAACTCTGTGACCTTTGTGTTTAGAAGAATTTTCAACACAGAGGACACAGAGGGAAGACACAAAGGCCCCAGAAAATTGCAAACTAAACCACTACCTGCAAAATGAAAGTATTAACAAACACCATCAAATATGATATTCTTCGCTTATATTTGTTATTTACGAATTGAGGTTACGCCCATGAGAATTTTATTGGTTTTAACGCTTTTGGCCGCTGGTTTGATGCCCCTTTTTGCGCAGGACGTAAAGTCCGACGCCGACCGGCAAATAATGGCCCGCATTACCATTACCGACGCCCTAGATATGCAGCGCGTAGCGCGGCTCGGGCTTGACCTGATGGAATACCGCGAGGGCGACGAACTCATTTTCTTGACGACCGAAAAGCAGCTTGCCGAGATGAAGGCTGCGGGCTGGAACGTGCGTATTGATGAACAGCTGACTGCCGGATTGCCCCGCCCTGGCGACACGGAAACATTTCTGGGCGGCTACCGAACGGTCGAGGAAACCTTCGCGTTCCTTAATCAGATGGCCGCTGCTTACCCGCAGCTTGCCGAGGTTTTTACCTACGGCCAAAGCTGGGAAAAAATGCGAAACCCGCTCAATGGTTACAATTTGACCGGGATCAAACTTACCAACAAGGAGAATCGCGGCGGCGTCAGGCCGCGGTTCTTTTTACAGGCCGGAATACACGCCCGCGAATTAGTTCCGCCCGAGATGGCAACGCGATTTATACAGTATTTGCTAAACAATTATGGCATCGACGGTGATGCGACCTGGCTTTTGGACGAGCACGAGATCATCGTGGTTCCGATAATCAATCCCGACGGCCGCAAGATCGCCGAAACCGGTCAACTTAAGCGCAAGAACACCAACAATCTGACCGGAGGCTGCACGGGGACGCTTACGGGGATCGATCTCAATCGCAATTATTCGTTTTGGTGGGGAACGGTAAATATGCCGACAGATCCGCCTTGCGGCGAGACATGGCCGGGACTGGTTGCGGCCTCCGAGCCGGAGATCGCATTTGAGCAGGCCCTGATGACTTCGCTGTTTCCCGATCAGCGGCCAAACGATCGAACAACTCCTGCGCCGCTCGACGCGACCGGAGTTTTCCTCGATATGCACTCGACCGGTAATCTTGTCCTCTATCCGTGGGGCGAGGATGAGACGCCGCCGCCAAATATGCAGCTTCGGACGATCGCGCAAAAAATGGCCGACTACAATGGCTATAACCCGATCCAGAGCATACAGCTTTATCCGACGAGCGGGTCATCCAAAGATTGGGCCTACGGTGAGCTTGGCGTGGCCGCGCTGAGCACGGAGACGGGAATCGGAGGCTCTGGTGGATGCCGCGGGTTTATGCCGCAATATACTTGCCTGGACGGCGGCGCTGAAGGAAACTTTTGGAACCTGAATCGCCCGGTTCTGCTGTACCTCGCAAAATTGGCGCGTACTCCTTATATGAGTTCCGAGGGTCCGACGCCTGAAACATTTACTTCTACCCGCACACGGCTCAATAGATATTTGGTTCGAGCCCAGATCAGCGATGAAAATAACGGCGGCCAAAACATCACCGCTGCCGAGATATATATTGACAGGCCGCCCTGGCGCGGTGGTGTGCCGATCGCTATGTTCGCCGAAGACGGCAGTTTTAACAGCCCGGTCGAATCCGCAGTTGCGAACATCGTGGTCGCCGGTTCACACCTTATTTACGTCCGCGGCCGCGATTCTGCGGGCAATTGGGGCGTTATGAAAGGTGTGCTCACAATTCCGAGAGCGACGGGCGGCGATGGTTAAAAATCCTCGATCAATGAACCAAGCTAAGCGTTAAAAGGGACGGTATATCCAGTTTGAGCGTACCGTCCTTGATTGACCTCGGCATACCCAGCACCTAATCTTGACACAAAAGTAATGATTTGAGAGGATTTAGCTAAGGCGGGAATGGAAACAGGCCTACCGAGGGTCTCCTATGAAAATTTCGGCACAAGAGGAATATGGATTGCGGTGCCTGGTGCAGCTTGCAAATCTGCGTGACGGCGAAAGCCTGACACTTCCCCAGATCGCCCAGCGCGAAGGAATTTCGGCGGCAAATGCAGGTAAGCTTATGTGGCTGCTGAACAAAGCCGGATTCGTTAATTCGACCCGCGGCACTAAGGGCGGTTATTTCTTAGCGCGTCCCGCCGGTGATATCCGGCTCAGCGAGATAATCAGGGTTTTAGATCAGGATGTGCTTAGCAAACATTGCGAAAGTTATACGGGTGTCCTCGATTCCTGCGTGCACAATGGGGATTGCGGCATCAGGCCGGTAATTGTGGGCTTGCACGAGATCGTCGAGAATGCGCTCTCGCAGATCACGCTAGCGCAGCTTGTCGGTTCGGAAAGTTCGGTTGACGCGATGTTTCACAAGATACAGGGAATTAACAGGATCATTGAACCGCAATTCAGTAGGCAGTAGGCGGTTAGCAGTAGGCCGACGCGGTGACGTTGGGTATTAGACTTTGGATTTTGGACGAATAAATGAGTACAGCAGCGGAATTACTTACAAACAGGGAATATAAATACGGTTTTGTTACCGATATCGAGACCGAGACGATCGCGCGCGGGTTGTCCGAGGACACGGTGCGGCTGATCTCGTCGAAAAAGAACGAGCCGGAATGGATGCTCGAGTTTCGGCTGAAGGCCTATCGCCAATGGTTAAAGATGACCGAGCCCGATTACTGGGCAAATTTCGATTATCCGCGAATCGATTTTCAGAATATTTCGTACTATTCCGCGCCGAAAGAGAAAGCCAAAAAAGCCAGCCTCGACGAAGTTGATCCGGAATTGATCAGGACATTTGAGAAGCTTGGTATTCCGATCACGGAACAGAAAATGTTGGCAAATGTAGCGGTAGATGCGGTTTTCGATTCCGTTTCGGTCGCGACGACCTATAAGAAAAAGCTGCTTGAGGCGGGCGTGATATTTTGCTCGTTTACCGAGGCGGTTGAGTTATATCCTGACAAGATCAAGAAGTATCTCGGTTCAGTCGTGCCTGTAAATGACAATTATTACGCCGCTTTGAACTCAGCGGTTTTTTCGGACGGATCGTTCGTTTTTATCCCAAAAGGCGTTCGCTGCCCAATGGAGCTTTCGACATATTTTCGCATTAATACTCAGGAAGCGGGGCAGTTTGAGCGGACGCTGATCGTCGCTGAAGAGGGCGGCTATGTAGCATATAACGAGGGCTGCACGGCGCCGCAGTTTGATACAAATCAACTCCATGCAGCGGTCGTCGAGCTTGTGGCTTTGGACGATGCTGAGATCAAATATTCTACCGTGCAAAACTGGTACGCCGGTGACGAGAACGGCAAAGGCGGCATTTATAACTTTGTGACAAAACGCGGAGCGTGCCGCGGCGTCAATTCAAAGATCTCGTGGACGCAGGTTGAGACCGGTTCAGCGATCACGTGGAAATACCCGAGCGTCATATTGCAGGGCGACAACTCGATCGGTGAGTTTTACTCCGTCGCACTCACAAACAACGCCCAGATCGCCGACACCGGAACTAAGATGATCCATCTTGGCAAAAATACAAAATCGACCATCATTTCGAAGGGGATTTCGGCCGGCAAATCGAACAATTCTTATCGCGGCCTGGTAAAAATAATGCCAAAGGCGGAAGGGGCGAGAAACTATACCCAGTGTGATTCGATGCTCATCGGCGGCCAAAGCCAGGCGAACACATTCCCGTATATCGAGGTGATGAACGCTACCGCAAAGGTCGAGCACGAGGCGACGACATCCAAGATCAGCGAGGACCAGCTTTTCTATCTGCAGCAGCGGGGCATCTCGCAGGAAGACGCCGTTTCGTTGATCATCAACGGTTTTTGCAAAGAGGTTTTTCGCGAACTGCCGATGGAGTATGCGGTCGAGGCGACGAAGTTGTTGGGGTTGAAACTAGAGGGCAGCGTCGGTTAAATGCAATATTACGGAATCGACTGGCTGGCGACTGTGTGCGGGCTAACCGCGGTGTTCCTGCTTGGGAATAAGAACAAATACGGTTTTCTTGTCTTTATGATGGCGAGCGCGAGCTGGGTCGCTTTTGGTTTTTTAATCGGCAGCTGGGCCGTTATGATAGGCAGCTCGATCTTTTTTGTTATGCATTTTCGCGGATGGATAAAATGGCGGCGTGACGAAAAACAGGATATTTTTATTCAGACTCCGGAGATCGAGGTGGCTAAATGAAGTTGGATATCTTTCAGGTTGATGCTTTTACAAAGACGGCTTTTGGTGGCAATCCGGCGGCGGTCGTTCCGCTCGATGCGTGGCTGCCGGATGAGAGGATGCAGTCGATAGCGGCGGAGAATAATCTCGCCGAAACGGCCTTCTTCGTGAAGAGCGGCGATGCTTTTGAGTTGCGTTGGTTTACGCCGGCGGTCGAGGTGGCACTGTGCGGGCACGCGACGCTGGCGAGCGGGTATGTGATCTTTAACGAACTTGGGTTTTCGGGCGAGAAGATCGTTTTTAAAACGCGAGAGCGCGGCGACCTTAATGTGAAGCGCGACGTCGACAGGTTTGTTCTCGATTTTCCGGCATATCCCATGACGGAGATACAGCCGATACAGATGCTGGTTGAGGCAGAAGTGCCGCCGATCAGATATTGGGAATCGCAGGGCAATATGCTGTTTCTTTTGCTTGAAGACCAGAAGGCCGTTACAGATCTGCAGCCCGATATGCACAGGGTTTTAGAACTGCCGTACGAAGCGATGATAATCATGGCGCCGGGCGATGACTGCGATTTTGCCTCGCGTGTGTTTGCACCTCGACTTGGCATTTCCGAAGATCCGGTTACAGGTGCGGTCCATTGTTCGCTGATACCACACTGGGCCGGCGTGCTTGGTAAAACGAAGTTGTTTGCACGACAGGTTTCTAAACGCGGTGGAGAACTTTTTTGCGAATCAGCGGGTGATCGTGTCAAGATCGGCGGCAACGCTGTTTTGTATTTGAAGGGCGAGATCTATGTCGAGGCCGACAAGCCGCTTGTCGCAGGTGTTTAGATGATCGAGATCCGGCTTGCGGAAAGTAGAGATGCGGACGCGATCGCCGAGGTGCTTTGCGAAGCGTTCGGTGTTTACGAAGACGAGTACACGAGCGAGGCGTTCGAGATCGTAACGCCGTCGGCGGCCGAGATAATCTCGCGTTTCGACGAAGGCCCGCAGTGGGTCGCCGTTAATGACGACGCGATCGTCGGCACGGTTTCGGTTACGGTCGAAGATGGCGATCTATATGTTCGGAGCATGGCGGTTGCGCCCGAAATGCAGGGCCACGGCGTCGGCCATAAGCTGCTTGACGCGATCGATGAACATGCCGCGACCACAGATCACGAACGAATATTTTTGTACACGACGTATTTTTCGGCGGGTGCAAAAGAACTTTACGAAAAGCACGGTTACGCGTGGGTCCGCGATACGACCCCAGAAGAATGGTATGGCGTCCCCGGGTTCGAAATGGATAAAAAGTTAAAAAGTGAGAAACGAAATGTTGTTGGAAGTTAAAGATCTGCACGCCGGCATCGACGGCAAAGAAATTTTGAAAGGCCTGAATCTACAGGTGCGCAAAGGCGAAGTTCACGCCATCATGGGACCGAATGGTTCGGGTAAATCGACTTTGTCAAAAGTTTTGGCCGGACATCCTTCGTATGCGGTTATTTCGGGCGAAGTGCTTTACGAAGGCAAGAATTTACTCGACCTCGAACCTGACGAACGGGCTCGCGCGGGTGTGTTCATGGCGTTTCAGTATCCTGTCGAGGTGCCGGGCGTTTCGAATTCGCAATTCCTGCGGCTCGCCTATAACGAGAAGATGAAACATTTGGGCCAGGAAGAACTCGACCCGCTTGAATTCAATGACTATCTCAAGG
This sequence comes from Pyrinomonadaceae bacterium, assembly GCA_046597835.1. Classification (GTDB taxonomy): domain Bacteria; phylum Acidobacteriota; class Blastocatellia; order Pyrinomonadales; family Pyrinomonadaceae; genus OLB17. The sequence goes on along the minus strand of JBKJJR010000281.1, from coordinate 46 downwards.
AAAAGGCAAAGGTGGTCGATATGAGCAGCGAGTTTTTCAAACGTTC